>JAGUWA010000148.1 GCA_020062605.1 Parvibaculum sp.
AGGCAGGGGCGGGGCACAGACACCACAAGATGGAGGGATGACATCCATGAACCGCAAAAGAGGCATGGCCGGACTGTTGAGCGCGATCTCGCGACGGCAGTTCATGACGGGCGCAGCCGCAGTGGGCCTCAGCATCACCGCGATGCCCAAGTTCGCTTCGGCCGCCGAGGAAAAGAAGCTGAACTTCTACAACTGGGATACCTATATCGGCGAGACGACGCTGGCCGACTTCCAGGCGGCGACGGGCATCGAGGTGAAGATGGACCTCTTCGCCGACAACTCGGAACTCTTCGCCAAGCTCCGGGGCGGCAACCCCGGCTATGACGTGATCGTGCCGTCCAACGACTGGATCCCGCGCATGGTCGCCGGCAACATGCTGCAGGAACTCGACCATTCGAAGATTCCGAACATGGCGAACCTGTTCCCGCGCTTCCTGGACGAGCCGTTCGATCCGGGCCGCAAATACTCGGTTCCCTATATGTGGGGCACCATCGGCATCGGCTACAGGAAGTCGAAAGTCTCCTCCGTGCCCGACAGCTGGAAGGTGCTCTACGACAGCGACGAATATGCCGGCAAGATCGCGCTGCTCTCCGATTGCGGCACCATGCTTTCCTGCGCGCTGAAATATCTCGGCTATTCCGCCAACTCGACCGACAAGGCCGAGAACGAGGCGGCCGCCGAGCTCATCATCAAGCAGAAGAAGAACATCAAGTCCTTCGCCGAAGACAACGGCCAGGACCTGCTCGCCTCGGGCGAAGTCGACATCACCATGGAATATAATGGCGATATCGCGCAGCTCATGACCGAGGACGACGATGTCGGTTTCGTGCTGCCCAAGGAAGGCGGCATCATCTGGGAAGACACGCTGGCCATTCCGGCCGGCGCGCCGCACCCGGAAAACGCGCATGCCTTCATCAACTACATCTACGAGCCGGAAGCGAACCAGCTCATCACCGACTACATCCAGTACGCGACGCCGAACAAGGCGGGCTTCGACCTGATGCCGGAAGAGTATCAGACCAACCCGGCGATCTTCCCGCCGGACGAAGCCATCGCGGCGTCGGAAACGGCGTCCTATCTGGGCGAGGATGTGGTGCAGATGCGCGAAGAGCTCTGCACGAAGATCAACGCCGCCTGAACGGGCAGGCAGGGCGGGCAGGAAACTGCCCGCCCTTTTGCTTTCTATCTGCCGTTCCGACAGGGACTTCGTTCGGGCCCTACCCTCCCACAGGGGGAGGGTTATCCAGACGGGCAGACATGCGGAAACTGCTCTGGATCGGTCGCATGGTCCGCTGCCGGTTATGTTTGAGTGTTCATTCGCCCTGTGGGGGGTTCCGATAGATGGAAAACTGGAAAAGATCGGCACGGGCCTTCTTCACCGCCTTCACGCCGCCGACTTTCTGGCTCGTCGCCTTCTTCATCGTTCCGCTGTCGCTGATCTGGCTCTACAGCTTCAGCGCCAAGACGGGCGTCGTCGACATCACGCTCGACTGGAACCTTGACCAGTATGCCCGCGCGCTGGAGCCGCTCTATCTCGGCATCTTCTGGAAATCGATCCTCATGGCCGCCGCGACGACGGCGATCTGCCTCGTGGTCGCCTTCCCGGTCGCCATCGCCATCGTCTTTTCCAAGCCCACCATGCGGATGTGGCTGCTGCTGCTCGTCATCCTGCCCTTCTGGACCAACCTGCTGATCCGCACCTATGCGCTGATCGCGGTGCTCAGGACGAACGGCTTCATCAACTGGGGCCTCGACTGGCTGGTGACGAACGCCGACCGGGCGCTGTCGCTGATCGGGCTGGGCGACAACAGGATCGTCGGTCCCTTCGAGTCGCTGACGCTGCTCTACAACAACACGGCGGTCGTTTTCGGCCTCGTCTATGTGAGCCTGCCCTTCATGGTGCTGCCGCTCTATGCGGCGCTCGACCGGCTGGACCGCTCCTATCTCGAAGCGAGCCTCGACCTCGGCGCCGGCCATATCAGGACGTTCTTTTCCATCGTGGTGCCGCTGGCGCTGCCGGGCATCGCGAGCGGAATCGTCATCACCTTCATTCCGGCGATGGGCTCCTACCTCACGCCGGACCTGCTCGGCGGCACCGACAGCCAGATGATCGCCAACGTGATCGCGAGCCAGTTCAAGCAGGCGAACAACTGGCCCTTCGGCGCGGCGCTGAGCTTCCTGCTGATGTATGCGACCTTCTTCGCGCTGGCGATCCGCGCCGTGCTGATGCGGAAGGAAGGAAGAGGAGACGTGAAATGAGCCTCTTCAAGCGCAACCCCGACC
>JAGUWA010000247.1 GCA_020062605.1 Parvibaculum sp.
CGGCCTCATCGATTGCCGCGTCTTCACCGGCGAGCCCGGCGCCGAACATCGAGAAACGCTGGCGCTCGCGAGCAAGGCGGCCGCCGCGGGCGGCGTCACAACCATGATCGTCATGCCGAACACCGATCCGGTGATCGACGATGTGGCTTTGGTCGATTTCATTGAGCGCCGCGCCCGCGACACCGCCATCGTCAACGTCCACACCATGGCCGCGCTGACGAAGGGCCTCCACGGCGAACAGATGACGGAGTTCGGCCTCCTGCTCGACGCGGGTGCCGTCGGTTTCACCGATGGCGTGAAATCCGTCGCCAATGCACAGGTCATGCGCCGCGCGCTGAGCTACGCCGCCCATCTCGGTGCCCTCGTCGTGCAGCATGCCGAGGAACCCGCGCTCGCCACCGGCGTCATGAACGAAAGCGAGCTTGCCGGGCGTCTCGGCCTCGCGGGCATCCCCGCCGTCGCCGAAACCATCATGATCGAGCGTGATTTGCGGCTCCTCGAACTTACCGGCGGGCGCTATCACGTCTCGCAGATTTCCTGCGAAGCTTCGGTGGAAATCATCCGGCGCGCCAAGACGCGCGGCCTTCCCGTCACCTGCGGCGTCTCGGCGGCCCATCTCCAGTTGAACGAGAACGACGTCCAGTCCTATCGCACCTTCTTCAAGCTCTCGCCGCCGCTCCGCTCCGAGCAGGACAGGCTGGCCCTCGTCGCGGGCCTCGCCGACGGCACCATCGACGTCGTCGTCTCGGGCCACGATCCGCAGGACCCGGAAGTGAAGCGCCGCCCCTTCGCGGAGGCGAATTTCGGCGCCATCGGCCTCGAAACGCTGCTGCCTGCGGGCCTCGCTCTCGTGCATAACGGCGACCTGCCGCTCGGCCGTCTCCTTGCCGCCCTCACCTGCATCCCCTCCGATCTTCTCGGCCTCGGGCGCGGACGCCTCGTCACCGGCCTTCCCGCCGATCTCGTCCTCATCGATACGGACGTGCCCTGGAAGCTCGAACCGGCTAATCTCAAATCGATCTCGAAGAACACGCCCTTCGAGGACCGCCTCTTCCAGGGTCGCGCGCTCCGCACCATGGTCGGCGGACATACGGTCTATGTTCACGGGGAGGAGCGCTGACCATGGGCTTTACGGATCTTGCGGCGCCGTTGCTTCTGGTCGTACTGGTGCTCGGCTATCTGCTGGGCTCCATTCCTTTCGGCCTGCTGCTCACCAAGGCAGCCGGCCTCGGCGACATTCGCGACATCGGCTCCGGCAATATCGGCGCGACGAACGCGCTGCGCACCGGCAACCGCTGGGTCGCCATCGGCACCTTGATCGGCGATGCGGGCAAGGGCGCCGTCGCCGTCCTGATATCCGGCCTTCTCGCCGCACGCACGGGTGCGGATCAGACATGGATGCTGAGCCTCGCCGCGCTTGGCGCCTTCCTCGGGCATCTTTATCCCGTCTGGCTCGGCTTCAAGGGCGGAAAGGGCATCTCCACCTTCATCGGCATCCTGCTTGCGCTCTATTGGCCGGTCGGCCTTCTCTTCTGCGCCACCTGGGCAATCGTCGCCCTCGTCTCGCGTTACTCCTCGCTCTCCGCGCTCGTCGCCGCGCTTCTGACGCCGGTCTATCTCGCCTGGCTCGACCGCTGGGAACTTGTCGGCCTCAGCGTCCTTCTCGTCGCTCTCGTCTACATCGCGCATCGCGGCAATATCGGGCGTCTGCTTTCCGGCACGGAACCGCGCATCGGCCAGAAAAAGGCCGAAGACACGGCCGAGGGCTGATCCGCGTGGCGGCGGCGCTCCCCGCCGCGGAGCGGCTTGCCCGCCTCCGTCTCGCCCGTAGCGAAAACATCGGCCCCGTCACCTTCCGCGATCTTCTCGATCATTTCGGCAACGCCGTCGCCGCTCTCGACGCATTGCCGGAGCTCGCCGCGCGCGGCGGTGCAAAACGCAACATCGTGATCGCACGTCAGGCCGATGCCGAAGCCGAAATCGCGAAGACGGAAAAGCTCGGCGCCCATCTCTTCATCCTCGGCGACGAAGGTTTTCCCGCCCGCCTCGCCGCGCTCGATCCGCCACCGCCCGTCATTTCGCTCAAGGGCGATCCTGCACTTGCCGCGCGGAAATCCATCGCCATCGTCGGCTCGCGCAACGCCTCCGCCGCCGGACGGCGTATTGCCGGCAACATGGCACAGGCCTTCGCAAGCGAGGGCTTCACCGTTGTCTCCGGTCTCGCCCGCGGCATCGACACGGCCGCGCATCGCGCTTCGCTGGCAGGCGGCACGATTGCCGTCCTCGCGGGCGGCATCGACATCGTTTATCCGGAAGAAAACAGAAGCCTGCAGGAAGAGATCGCGTCGCGCGGCGCCATCGTCACCGAAATGCCGCCAGGCACCAGTCCGCAGGCGCGTCACTTCCCGCGCCGCAACCGTCTCATCTCCGGCCTTTCGCTTGGCGTCGTCGTGGTGGAGGCGGCGTTGCGCTCGGGTTCGCTCATCACCGCCCGCTTCGCCCTTGAGCAGGGCCGCGATGTCTTCGCCGTGCCGGGCTCCCCGCTCGATCCGCGCGCGCAAGGATCGAACAAGCTCATCAAGGACGGCGCGCCTCTCGTCGAGAACGCGGCGGATGTGATCGCGGCCTTGTCCGAGCCGCTCGGCCATC
>JAGUWA010000391.1 GCA_020062605.1 Parvibaculum sp.
GTCGGCGTGTTTCCGCAACAGGTGGAATTGCTGCGGCAGTTCCTTGAGGATTCGATGGGGCTTCAGGGCGAGGAAGGCGGCTTTCCGGCCGACCACCCTTATCTCGGTCTCCACGCCACGCCACGCGGCCCCGGCATGCCGGAGCTGTGGATGCTCGGATCGGGCGGCGACGGCGCGATCATCGCAGCGCAATTCGGCATGGCCTATTGCTTCGCGCATTTCATCAACCAGGATGCGGGAACGCAGCCGCTCGACCTCTACCGGCGCAATTTCCGCGCGTCTCGCAACCTCGCCAGCCCGCGCGGTTCCATCGCCGTCTCGGTCACGGTTGCGGATACGGAGGAAGAAGCGAAGCGCATCGCCGCGTCGCGCAATCTCTGGGTGATGCATCTGCTGCAGAACCGGGCGGGCGCCTTTCCCTCCATCGAGGAGGCTCTCGACTATCCCTATACGGATGAAGAGAAGATCATGCTCCGCGCCATCGAGCAGCGAGGCTTCGCCGGTACGCCGGAACAGGTGCGCGGACGCCTCCTCACGCTGGGCGAGGCGCATGGTGTCGACGATTTCGTCATCCTGACGATCACCTACGACCAGAAAGACCGCGTGCGCTCGTACGAACTGCTGGCGGAGGCGATGGGCGTGAAGGCGCCGTCCTGAGCTAATCCGCCATCATCCGGTGCAGTTGCGCGCGGCGACTTGTACGCCGCTCCAGCGCGGCGCGGAGGCGCGCCTGACGCTCCCTGGTGATTGGATAGCGCATGATGATCGCGATGGAAATGAGCCAGAGCGCCAGAGGCACGAGGCAATACATCGCGAGGAGCGCGAAGAGCGCTTCCGGCGAATTGCTTTCGGACTGAGCCTTGAACCCCATCCATGAGAGGATCGGCAGCGCGATGTCGACGCCGAGCGCCTCCGACGATTTGCGCACCATGCCGAGAAACGCAAAGAGGAAGGCGGCGCGGGATTCCCCACTCTTCAGTGTATCGAGATCGACGACGTCCGCCATGATCGACGGGCCGAGAATGGGTGCGGCGCCGAGAGCGAGGCCTTGCACCACATTGATGAAGAAGAGGCAGGGAAGAACCATCTCCGGGGAAGCAGGCTTCACCACATAGATGACGACCGGAACGAGCGCGAAAACGAACATGGACGCAAATCCCGCGACCGCAATCGCCCGGTGCTTGCCGATGCGTCCACCAAGCCAGACCCAGATGGGCGAGCCGAGCACGCCCGCAACAAAAAGCGTGAAGATGAGGATGGTGCCGGCCTGACCGATACCCGCCACATGCTCGAAGAAGAAGATGACGACGCCGATATTGATTGAGCCCGCCAGCGCACCGAAAATCGAACTCAGAAGCACGATGCGGAAGGGGCCGTTCCTCATCGCGACACGAAGCCCGCGGCGGAAGGGGATGGGTTTCGTCTCCACGATCCGCGGCTCCGGCACCGACGCGAAAGCGAGCAGCGCGCAAATCGGCAGCATGACTGCCGTGAGCCAGCCGAGAATGCCGACCGCCGAGCGCCCTGCCGCACCTCCATCGTCCTCCGCACCCGTCCAGTAGGCACCGGCGATGGGCGCCGAAATGGCGATCAGCAGACCGATCAGGAGAAATATCTCGCGGCTGCCGGTGATGCGGTTGCGCTCCTTGTAGTCGCCCGAAAGCTCCGCACCCCACGCCCCGTAGGGAATGGTGATGAGCGTGTAGCCGAGATAGATCGCAGCGATCCATGTAAGGAGATAGAGGTTCGTGACTTCGCCCTGCGGCACGAAGAGCATGAGCGAGGAGATGACCATGAGAGGCACGCCCGCCGCGACCCAGGGCCTGCGCCTGCCCCAGCGGGTGCGCGTGCGGTCCGACAGGCGGCCGATCAGTGGATCGGTTATGACGTCCGAAATACGCGCCAGCATCAGAATGACGCCAACGGCCGCGAGATCGAGACCAAGCGTGCTCGAATAGAAGGGCGGAATGTAGACGGCGACCGGGAGGCCGATGACCGCCAGCGGAATGACAAGCTGGCCATAGGCCACGAGTTGCCATCCCGTCAGCGGCTTTTGCGAACCCTCACCTGTCATTCCCGCTCCTCCCAAAGCGTGCCGCATCACGTGATCGTAAACTTAGTTTACTAGTCTTGCGCCTACACGCAATGACCGGCGGCTCATTAATCGCGACGGTTCAGGCTGCGTTCAGGTTCGAAAAGCGATCATCACCTTGCCGATGGGTCGAGAGGTCATCGGAGCGTCCCTCCCGGGTTGCGTATCGGGAGGGGCGGATCGGGCGGCGTCCATTCCGTACCCCGTGGACGCCGCCTCTTTCATCCTTGGCCCCGGCGCTTATGCCGACGCGCTCGGACGCGAGGATACACGCGCGTGCCAGGCGTGGAGATGCGGTGTGCCGTCCGGCATTTCGAGCCCGGCGAAGCCTGCGAAGTCGATCACGCAGAGCGCGGTAATGTCGGCGACCGAGAAATAATCGCCGAGGATGAAGTCCTTGCCTTCGAGTTCCCGGTCAAACCAGCGGAACGCTGCCTCGGCCCCTTCCCTGTTCGACTCGCCGAACTCGTTGAACTGCTTCACGACCTTTGCCGTGTAGGGATGCGCGTGGCGCCAAAAGTTGCCGACCGGTCCCATAAGCACAAATTCAACGCGACGCAGCCACATATCGACCTGGGCGCGCTCGAGCGCGCTGCGCCCGAAGAGCGGATTGGCCGGGTGCAGTTCCTCCAGGTACCGGCAGATCGACACGCTTTCGGAAATCGCCGTGCCGTCGTCCAGTTCGAGAACCGGCGTCTGCCCGAGCGAGTTCTTTTCGCGGAAGGCGTCCGACTTGTGTTCGCGTTTCGCAAGGGCGACCTCCTCCAGCGGCAGATCGATGCCCTTTTCCGCCGCGAAGATGCGGACGCGGCGCGGATTGGGCGCCGGCATGGCCGAATTGTAGAGCTTCACGATTTCCCCCGCAGGATTGTTTTTCGTTTCAGGTAATGAGGCCGACGACAGCGCCCGTCATGGAGGTCGCGAGCGTGCCGGAAACGATGGCGCGGGTGCCGAGGGTCACGATATCGAGACGCCTTGAGGGCACAAGCGCGGTAAGCCCGCCGATCAGGATGCCGACCGAACCGAAATTGGCGAAGCCGCAAAGCGCATAGACCATGATGAGGGTCGAACGCGCCGACAAGGCGCCTTCCGGCAGGCGGGCAAGGTCCAGATAGGCGATGAACTCGTTCAGGATCGTCTTCGTGCCCATCAATTGTCCGGCGAGGTGCATTTCCTCCGCCGGTATACCCATCGCCCAGACGAGCGGGGAAAAGATCCAGCCGAGAATCCGCTGAAGCGTGAGCGGCGCGCCCCAGACATCGGGCAGAAGGCTGAGGATGATGTTGGTGAGCGCGACGAGCGCGACCATCACAACCAGCATGGCAATGATGTTGAGGAGAAGCTGGAGGCCCTCGAAGGTGCCGCGGGTCACCGCATCCATGCTGCTCTGATATTCGAGATGCGGCACGTCGCCGCCGATGCCCGTCGGAACCGCACCCGGTTCTTCCGGCACCATGAGGCGCGCGATGAGGATGCCGGCGGGCAGCGAGATCAGCGAGGCGACGAGGATCTGGCCGAGCGCGCCCGGCACAACGCTTCCGATGATGCTTGCGTAGAGCACCAGCACCGTGCCCGAAACGGTGGCGAGACCGACCGTCATCGTCATGAAGAATTCGGCGCGCGTCAGTCTTTCGAGATAAGGCCGGATGAGGAGTGGCGCCTCCACCATGCCGACAAAAGCGTTGGCGGCGGAGGCGAGGCCGACGGCGCCGCCGATGCCCAGGCTCTTCTGCAGGAGATAGCCGAAACCGCGCGTGACCCAGCCGAGCACCCGCCAGTACCAGAGCAACGCCGACAGCGCCGACATGACGAGGACGAGCGGCAAGGCCTGGAAAGCGAGGATGAAACTGTTTTGCGGGGCCGCCGTTTCAAAGGGCGCCGCGCCGCCACCGATATACCCAAAGACGAAGCCCGTTCCGGTCCGCGTCGCCTCGGTCAGGGCGTCCACCACGCCGTTCAGTGCGAGAAGCGCGCCCTGCGACGCGGGGAGTTTCAACAGCAGCAGCGCGAGACCGATCTGGATGGCCAGCGCCGCCGCGACCGCCCGAACCGGGAAGGTCCGCCTGTTCTCACTCAGGCCCCAGGCAAGGGCGATGATGAGGGCGAGCCCGAAGGCGCTCTGAAGAGAGGACAGCGTCATTGAAGAAGGCTTTCGGGCGGATTTCGAGGGTTTAGGCGGGCTCCAACATCATAGGGAGAGGCCGACGCAAAGCAACGAGGCCGCAGCGGAAGCCTCCCTTGACCCCCGGGCGGGTCTCATGCACAAAGTCCCGCACGTTTTTCAGGGCATGGCCTTTCAACCCCCGAAAGTGGGGCATCCGCCGGCCCATTTCTGGTCCTGAACGGCCCGTTAGTCCAACTGGAGAGATACCCATGAGCATTCGTTTTGACGGCAAGGTCGCCATCGTGACCGGCGCGGGCGGCGGTCTTGGCCGCTCCCATGCGCTGGAACTCGCGCGGCGCGGCGCGAAAGTGGTAGTGAACGACCTCGGCGGCGACCGCACGGGCGCGGGCGGCTCGTCGGAAGCGGCCAAGAAGGTGGTCGAGGAGATCAAGGCGCTTGGCGGCGAAGCGATCGCCAACGGCTCGTCGGTCACGGATGACGAAGGCGTCGCCAACATGGTCAAGCAGACCATGGAACAGTGGGGCCGCATCGACATCCTGATCAACAATGCCGGCATCCTGCGCGACAAGTCCTTCTCCAAGATGGAAATTTCCGACTTCCAGCTCGTCGTCGACGTGCACCTGATGGGCACCGTGAAGCCGACCAAGGCCGTCTGGGAAATCATGAAGGAGCAGAATTACGGCCGCATCGTCGTGACCGCCTCCTCCACCGGCCTCTATGGCAATTTCGGCCAGACGAACTACGGCGCTGCGAAGCTCGCCGTCGTCGGCTTCATCAACACGCTGAAGCTCGAAGGCCAGAAGAACAATATCCATTGCAACGCGCTGGCGCCGGTCGCCTATACGCGCATGACCTCCGACCTGATGCCGCCGGAAGCCGAGCAGATGCTGACGCCGGAAGCGGTTTCACCGGGCGTCATGTTCCTCGTTTCGGAACAGGCCCCCACCGGCATGATCCTTTGCGCGGGCGCCGGCGTTTTCGCCGCCGCGCGCATGGAAGAAGCCGAAGGCATCTTCCTTGGACGCGACGGGCTGACGGCCGAGAAGGTCGCCGAGAACTGGGACAAGATTTCCGACTTCTCGAACGCCACGCCTTTCTTCATGGGCGGCGAGCAGACCGGCAAGTTCTTCAAGCTGGCGACGGGCGGCAAGTAAGCCATCCTCGCTGCAGGAACGATCGAGGGGAGCCCTGGCGGCTCCCCTTTTTCATTCCGGGCACCGCCTATCCGGGCGCATGGCCAAGCTCCGGCGCGCTCCTTATAGTGCCCGGATGTTGAACCGGTTCCTCTTCGCGCTCGCGGCGCTTCTCCTGGCAGTCTCGGCCCCCGGCGCCGCACGAGCGGAAGAGCCGGCATGCGAGATCGACCACCCTGTCATGTTCGGCGGGCTCGACTGGGACTCGAATGCTTTCCACACGGAGCTTGCGCGGATCATCCTCGAACGCGGCTATGGCTGCGAGACGGACGTGCTGCCCGGCTCCACGCTGCCGCTGATCACCGGGCTCGGACAAGGCGACATCGACGTGCTGATGGAAGTCTGGCGCGACAATGTCACAGAGCCATGGAACGAGGCGCTGGAAGCGGGAACGGCCGTCTCGCTCGGCACGAACTTTCCCGACGCCGTGCAAGGCTGGTACGTGCCGCACTACGTGATCGAGGGCGATCCGGCGCGCGGCATCGAGCCGATGGCACCGGATCTGCGGTCTGTCTCAGACCTCAAGGATCACTGGCAACTCTTCCGCGATCCCGAGGTGCCGACCAAAGGCCGCTTCTACAATTGCATCCTCGGCTGGAGCTGCGAAGAACAGAGCACGCGAAAGCTTGAAGGCTACGGCCTCGACCGCACCTACACGAATTTCCGGCCGGGCACGGGCGCGGCACTCGCGGCGGCCATCGCATCCGCCTATGAGCGGGGCGAACCTATCGTCGCCTATTACTGGGGGCCGACCTGGGTTCTCGGTGCCTTCGATCTCGTGAAGCTCGACGAACCCGCCTATTCGGAAGAAGCGTGGAACGCCTTCAACGCCGATCCGGAGCGCCGTCCGCCGGTCGCATTCCCGACCGTCGAAGTCATCATCGGCGCCAATGCGGCGTTTGCGGAGAGAGCGCCGGAGGTCGCCACCTTCCTGCGCAACTACGAGACGACCGGGCAGATGGTGAGCGAGGCGCTTGCCTATATGCAGCAACACGAGGGCGCGACGGCGCGGGACGCCGCCTTCCATTTCATCGAGACAAGAAGCGATGTCTGGCAGCAATGGGTGAGCCCAGAGATTGCCGCGCGCGTTACCGGCGAGCGCGAGGCACAAGCGAAGAGTTTTCCGGTGACGCTCGAGATTCCTCTCGAGCAATGGGTAAACGGCGCGATGAAACGCTTCGTCGCCGAGTATGGCGGCGCGTTTCATGTCGCGAGCAACGGGCTGCTCCGGATCATCGTCTGGCTTGAATTCCTGATCGCCGCCCTGCCCTGGTGGCTTCTCATTCTGATGGCGGGCGGCATCGCCTTCCATGCTTCGCGGCGGCCTCTGCTACCCGCCGCGCTGATGGCGCTGCTGTTTCTCGTGGGCGCGCTGGGGCTCTGGGATCTCGCCATCCAGACACTTGCGCTGATGATCGTCTCCGTGGCTGTCGCCGTGCTTGTCGGCCTGCCCTGCGGCATCGCCATGGCGTCGAGCGACCTTCTGAGGCGGATCATGCTGCCGGTCCTCGACGCGATGCAGACGCTGCCGAGCTTCGTCTATCTCATTCCGGCGTTGATGCTCTTCGGCCTTGGCAAGGTGCCTGCGCTTTTCGCAACGGTCATCTATGCGACGCCGCCGCTGATAAGGCTCGTCGATCTCGGCCTTCGCACGGTCGATCCGCGGCTGGTGGAGGTGGCGGCCGATCTCGGCGCCGACCCGAAGCGCCAGCTCATCGACATCAAGCTGCCGCTCGCGTTGCCAAGCATCATGGCGGGCGTCAACCAGACGACGATGATGGCGCTTTCGATGGTTGTCATTGCTTCGATGATCGGCGCGCGCGGGCTTGGCGAGGAAGTGCTGCTCGGCATCCAGCGGCTCGATATCGGGCGCGGTCTGGTGGCGGGTATCGCCATCGTCGCGCTCGCCATCGTGTTCGACAGGATCACGCAGGCCTATGGCGGGCGGCGGGACGGCTGACGGGACAAAAACTCCAGTCATCGAGCCTGGGAATCTATCCGATATCACCTTGACGGAATGTACCTTTAAAGGTACATTCCGTCATGATACGGAAGCCCAAGAAAATAGAAGCCGTCTTCTACAAAACGGCAGCAGGGTCGGAACCGGTACGGGACTGGCTTATGACGCTGAGCGGCGAGGACAGGCGTAGAGCAGGTTTCGATATCGCAACTTGCCGAATTCGGCTGGCCCGTCGGTATGCCGCTTTGCAGGTCGCTCGGCGATGGACTTTGGGAAATCCGAAGCGACCTTTCCCAAGGCAGGATCGCGCGGGTGATTTTCTGTATCGCGCAGGGGCAAATGGTGCTTCTGCACGGTTTCGTCAAGAAGTCTCAAAAGGCGCCGAAGACCGATCTGGACGCGGCACGAAAGAGACAAAGGAGTATCGGACGATGAGCAGGAAACATATCGGTTCTTCCTTCGATGCCTTTCTCGAAGAAGAAGGCATTCATGATGCCGCTCATGCTCATGCGATCAAGCGGGTCGTTGCGTGGCAGATCGAGGAGGCGATGAAGATGCAGAGCGTGTCCAAGGTCGAGATGGCAAAACGCATGAAGACAAGCCGAGCCCAGCTCGACCGGCTGCTCGATCCGGAAAACGACAAGGTGCAACTCGACACCCTTCAGCGCGCGGCAACGGCTGTCGGAAAGAAGCTGCGTCTGGAGATCATCTGACTCGCGAGAAATTCAGCGCTAGGTCAGGCGCTTTTCCATGCGCCACGCAAGCTGAGGCTTGCTGCCTTCGACCGTGCTGACACTAACTTCGACTTCGCATGCGATATGCCAACCGTGCTTCCCGTGGAACCGCCGCGCGCGGCCATTGCCGACCTGGCATTGCAACCAGATGCGAGCATGGCGCTGTTCGCGCAACCTATCCTCGGCGGCGGTAAGCACCAGCGGCGCAACACCGTGCCCGTGCCATGTGGGAAGAACAATGCCGTCGCATTCCCACCCGGCAAAGCCGACGACCTCCTCATCAACGGTCGCCACGACGCAATCGGGTAGCGCCGTTTTAATGCGTGGTTCAAAGAACGCCATAGGGCGGCCTTTGGCAACCTCAGGTGACAGATGCGCGTGGCCGTAGTGCCAGCTCTCGTGCCAAACGCGAGCGAGCGCCGGAATGTTTCCGGCGCCCGCCCGTTCGATTTCGATTTTCGCGGCGGCGCTCAAAGACCGAGCACGGCCTTCGCCATGATGTTGCGCTGAACCTCATTCGATCCGGCATAGATCGACGCCTTGCGCAGCGAGAAGTAGTAAGGCGCTGCGGTGAAGGCGCCTTCCGGGCCCACTTCCGGCTCGTTGGTCTCGATCATGCCGTTCTCGATGGTGGGCGCCGCATAGTCGCCGAGCACTTCCACCATGAGCTGCGAGATTTCCTGCTGGAGCTCAGTGCCGCGGCACTTCAGGAGCGAGCTTTCGGGACCGACATTGCCGCCGATCGAGAGCGAGGAGAAGATGCGCAGTTCCGTGAACTCCATCGCCGTGATCTGGCTGCGGAGATCGGCATAGCGTGCCTTGAACGACGGCGTGTCGGCGACAGGCTTGCCATCGACCGTGGTTTCCTTCGCCATTTCGCGCACTTCGTCCAGCGCGCTGTAGAGACCCGGCGAATAGGGATTGCCGCGCTCGAATTCGAGCAGGTACTTGGCATAGGTCCAGCCCTTGTTCACCTCGCCGATGAGATTCTCCTTCGGCACCTTCACGTCCTGGAAGAAGACCTGATTGACTTCCTGGTTCGGCGCCGAAGTGCTGTCGAGGCAGATGATCGGGTCGACCGTGATGCCGGGCGTCTTCATGTCGATGAGGAGGAAGGAAATGCCTTCCTGCGGCTTGCCCTCGTTGGAGGTGCGCACGAGGCAGAAAATCCAGTCGGCCCACTGGGCAACGGACGTCCATATCTTCGACCCATTGACGAGGAAATGGTCGCCCATGTCCTCGGCCTTCGTCTTCAGCGAGGCGAGGTCGGAGCCCGAGCCCGGCTCCGAGTAACCCTGGCACCAGAGGACGTTCGTTTCGAGAATGTCGGGCAGGAAGCGCTTCTTCTGCTCGGCCGAACCGAACTTCATGATGACGGGCGCCACCATGGTCGGACCGAAGGGAATGGTATGCGGCACGCCAGCGCGGCCCATCTCGACGTTGAAGATGTACTTCTGCGACTGAGTGAACCCCGGTCCGCCATATTCCACCGGCCAGTTCGGCGCGAGCCAGCCCTTCTTTGCCAGCGACTTCTGCCACTGGATGTGGGCTTCCTTGGTGATGTAGCCATGCTTCGAGCGCGCATGAA
>JAGUWA010000239.1 GCA_020062605.1 Parvibaculum sp.
ATGAACGTCCCTGCCCTTTCCATTACCGACCTGACCGTCGCCTATGACCGCGTGCCCGCCGTCCATCATCTGAGCGGCAGCTTCGCACCCGGCAGTCTCACCGCCATCGTGGGCCCGAACGGCGCGGGCAAATCGACGCTGCTGAAGGCGATCGCGGGCCTCGTCACGCCAAGCGAAGGCCGCATCGACGGCGCGACCGGCAACATCGCCTATCTGCCGCAGCTTGCCGAAATCGACCGCAGCTTCCCCATCGCCGTCATCGACGCCGTCTCGCTGGGCCTGTGGTGCGAGGTCGGTCTCTTCCGGGCCATCACCGGCGACCATGTGAGGCGCGCCCGCGCCGCGCTTGCGGCTGTCGGCCTCGAAGGCTTCGAGCGCAAGCAGGTCGGCGCGCTCTCCGCCGGGCAATTGCAGCGCGCGCTCTTCGCACGCCTCATGTTGCAGGACGCAGGCATCGTCCTCCTCGACGAGCCCTTCGCCGCCGTGGACGAGCGCACCAGCGCCGATCTCATGGCCCTCGTGAAGACATGGCACGGCGAGGGCCGCACGGTGATCGCGGTGCTGCACGATATCGAGCGCGTGCGCGGGGACTTCCCGGAAACGCTCCTGATGGCGCGCGAGCCGATCGCCTGGGGACGCACGGAAGAGGTGCTGGCGCCGGAAAATCTCCGCCGCGCGCGCTACGTCTCCGATGCCTGGGGCGACGCCGCATGATCTACGACACGCTCATCGCGCCCTTCGCCGACTACGGTTTCATGCGCCGCGCGCTCATCGCCTGCCTGGCGCTCGCGCTGGGCGGCGGTCCCATCGGTACATTTCTCGTGCTGCGCCGCATGAGCCTCATGGGCGATGCCCTGGCTCATGCGATCCTGCCGGGCGCCGCCATCGGCTTTCTGGTGGCCGGCCTTTCGCTCTGGACCATGAGCATCGGTGGCCTCGCCGCCGGGCTCGCTGTCGCCATTCTCGCCGGACTCATCAGCCGCGTCACGGCGCTGCGCGAAGACGCCAGCCTCGCGGGCTTCTATCTCATCAGCCTCGCGCTCGGCGTGCTGATCGTTTCGACGAGAGGCTCGAATGTCGATCTGCTGCATGTCCTCTTCGGCACCATTCTCTCGGTCACGGACGACGCGCTGATCCTCGTCGCCTCGATCTCGACGCTGACGCTCGTCGCCCTCGCCATCATCTACCGCCCGCTGGTGATCGAATGCTTTGACCCCGCCTTTCTCCGCGCCACGACGGGCGGCGGTACGGTCTGGCATTTCATCTTCCTGATCCTCGTGGTGGTGAACCTCGTCGCCGGCTTCCAGGCGCTCGGCACGCTGATGGCCTTGGGCCTCATGATGCTGCCCGCCGCCGCCGCGCGCTTCTGGGCGGGCGCCGTCTGGTCGCTCGCCGCGCTCTCAACCGCGCTCGCCTTCTTCTCCGGCCTTGCAGGTCTTCTGATCTCCTACAATTTCAGCCTGCCCTCCGGCCCCTCGATCATCCTGACGGCCGGCCTTGTCTATCTCGCATCGATCGCGCTCGGCACGCGCGACAGTCTGCGCACGCGGTACTTTCCGCGCGCCCACTTCCACGACTGAGGGAGTTCCGCCATGAAGAACCTCGTCACGCTCTGCCTCGCCTTCGCGCTCGGCCTCGCCATCCCCGCTCACGCCGAACCGCTGAAGGTCGTCGCCAGCTTCTCCATTCTCGGCGACATGGTCCGTAACGTCGCCGGAAGCAATGCGGACGTCGTCGTGCTTGTCGGCCCGGATGGCGATGCACACTCCTTCGAGCCCGGCCCCGCCCATGCAAGCGCGCTGGCGGATGCCGATGTGCTCGTCATGAACGGCCTCGGCTTCGAGCCCTGGCTGATCCGCCTCGCCGCCGCCTCCGGCACGAAAGCGAAATACGTGACCGCAAGCTTCGGCATCTCCCCGCGCCAGCTCTCGGAGGAAGAGTTGCAGCCCGACGAAGACGGGCATGGCCATGACGAACACAGCTATCCTGAAGCCGCCCGCGGCTTCGACCCCCACGCCTGGCAGGACCTGCGCAACGGCATCGTCTATGTGCAGAACATCGCCGATGCGCTCGCCGAAAAGGATCCGGACAACGCGCTCGTCTACCGGGCGAATGCCGAGAGCTACATCATCGAACTGAAGAAGCTCGACCAGTGGGTGCGCGGCGAACTCTCAAAACTGCCGAAGGAAAAGCGCAAGGTCATCACCACGCATGATGCCTTCGGCTATTTCGGCGATGCCTACGGCGTCGAATTCATCTCGCCGCTCGGCCTCGGCAACACGGCCGAGCCGAGTGCGCAGGCGCTCGCGCGTCTCGTCGACCAGGTCCGCAAGGAGAAAATTCGCGCGCTCTTCATCGAAAACATGTCCGACCCGCGCATGATGGAGACGGTCGCGCGCGAGACCGGTGCGGAAGATGGCGGCACGCTCTATTCGGACGCGCTGTCCCCGGCGGGCGGCCCCGCGCCGACCTATGCCGCGATGTTCCGGCACAACGTGCCCGCCCTCATCGCCGCCATGCAGAAGAACTAGCGCGCCGGCGGCTTCGTGATCGCGCCTTTCGCATGAGCAAAGGCGCCGATATCGAGCTCGCGATAGAGCAGCCGCGCCGGGTCCACCGGTCCCGGCATGGTCAGCCGCCCGTAAGGCACCGGCCCGAAGCCGACCCGCGCATAGTAAGGCGCATCGCCCACGAGTATGACGAGCCGGTAGCCGAGCTTCTTCGCGTCGGCGAGACCTTTCTCCATCAGCTTGATGCCGCAGCCCTTGCCGCGCAGCCGCGGCTCGACGGCGAGCGGCCCGAGCATGAGCCCCGGCACGCCGCCGATGACGACCGGCCAGAAGCTCAACGACCCCACCATGTGCCGTTCGCCGCCCTCGTCCGAGAAGGCGACATAGCAGAGCTCCGGCACGGGACTGTTGTCCTCGCGCAGGCGCTGCGCCGTCTTCGCATAGCGGCCGGGGCCGAAGGACAGGTCGAGCAGCGCTTCGATGGCAGGCCCATGCTCGGGCCGTTCGGCTTCGATGTCAAACATGGAAATGATCCCGGTGGCAGCGGTAAAGGGAGAGGTGAGAAGCGCTCACCGCCGCTGCCGCTTCCGCGCTCAGGCGAAAGGAAGGACCGTGCGGGCGCGCGCGATGGAACGGCCTCGAAGGCCCCCACCCGTCTCTCGTCGTCGCTGCGACATGAACCGCGCCATGTTTCCGATCCCTGTATCCGGAGCCCCGCTCCGGAGGACAAGGCGGATAGCACGGGAATTGCCCCCCGTAAAGCGGCTTGCGAAACCCGCCCTGCCGCTTGGGAAGGCTAAAAAGGCTGGAAGGAGCCGGTCTCCATCGGCTAGCTTGCCCGCAATTAACGGCAACCGAGAGGAAACGTCATGGGAATTCTGGAAGGCAAGGTCGTACTCGTCACCGGCGCCGCGGGTGGCATCGGCAAGGAATGCGCGATGATCGCGGCGGCTCAGGGCGCCAAGGTCGTCGTGAACGATCTCGGCGGCGGCGTGAAGGGCGGCGATGCGGGCGATGCGAGCGCCGCTCAGAAGACGGTCGACGAAATCAAGAAGGCGGGCGGCGAAGCCGTCGCGAACTCCGACAGCGTGTCGCTGAAGTCCGGCGCCGAAAACATGATCGCGCAGGCGCTCGACACCTTCGGCGGCCTCCACTCGATCATCAGCCCGGCCGGCATTCTCCGCGACGGCATGTTCCACAAGATGCCCGACGAGGACTGGGACGCCGTCCTCGAAGTGCATCTGAAGGGCAGCTACAACATCACACGCGCCGCCATCAATCACTTCCGCGAGCAGCAGGAGGGCAGCTTTGTCCTCTTCACCTCGACCTCCGGCCTCATCGGCAATATCGGCCAGGCGAACTACGCCGCCGCCAAGATGGGCATTGCCGGTCTCTCGCGCGTCATCGCGATGGAAGGTGCGTCCAAGAACGTCCGCTCCAACATCATCGCGCCCTTCGCCTGGACGCGCATGATCGCGACCATCCCCGTGAAGGACGAGGCCTCGGCGCAGCGCGTCGAGCGCATGAAAAATGCGATGCGCGCCGAACAGGTCGGCAATTTCGCCGTCGCGCTTGCCTCGCCGCAGAGCAAGGCCAACGGCCAGATCTTCTCCGTGCGCGGCAACGAGATCGTGCTCTTCTCGCAGCCCCGCCCCGTGAAGTCCGTGGCGCGGATCGACGGCTGGACGCCGGAAACGATCCTCTCCCACGCGCTTCCCGCGATGGAAGGCGGCTACACGGATCTCGGCGCGACCTCCTCGGTCTTCACCTGGGAACCGGTCTAGGTTTCACGAATAGCCAAACGAAAAGGCGGGCCTCGTGCCCGCCTTTTTCTATTCGGCAGTAAAGCGTTTCGCGTTAGCTCAGAACTTCAAGGCCATGCTTGCGGACGACCGTCAGCAGCTTCAGCGCCATGCCGCTCGGTTTCTTCGCGCCCGTCTCCCATTTCTCGACCGTGCTTTCGCTGGTGTTGAGGTAACGCGCAAAGACAGGTTGGCTCACCTTGTTCTTCTCGCGGATACGCTTGATCTCGGCGGGCTCGATGTCGGATGGAACCGCGAGATGCCGCATATCGAAGCCGCGCATCGTCGTCTTATCGAGAGCGCCGACCTTGTGCAGCGCCGACGCTGCCGAATGAAGCGCTTCGGAAATATCGCTCTTGTACTTTTTCTTACTCGCCATGACATATCTCCATGAGGTCTCCGTCCACGAGAAGCCGTGCCAACTGCCCGCCCGTCAGAGTTGCGTAGCTCTTCGCAAGAACGCGGAAATCCCTTAACTCGTCATCCCCGATATTGCTTCGGTCCTTCTTCGCGTAAAGGTAGGCGAAGAACCAGTATCGGCCGCCTTTTGCGAGAACGATGCTTCTGTGCATGTTCTTGTTGAGGCGCTTCTTGAACACGCCACCGCCCAGATCGTCGGCTTGGCCAAGCATGACCTCCGCGATCGCCTCGCAAAGCTCAATGTCGTTTATATGGGCCTTACGCGCCGCTTTGGCGAACCATGCGGTTTTGAATACACGGTCAGGTTTATCGCCATCGGACATGATCTTGTGTAGCACTCAGTGCTACCATTTTCAAGGGCGTTCTCACCCCACCCAGGGCGCCTTTCCCGGCCCGAACTTCTCCACCGTGAAATCCACGAAGGCGCGCACCTTGGCCGCCAGATGCCGCGCATGCGGATAGATGACGTGCAGCGTCAGCGCAGGCACCGTCCAGTCGTCCAGCACGCGGACAAGCGCGCCGCTCTTCAGATGTTCGTGGCAGAGCACGTCCGGCGAGAAGACGAGCCCCATGCCCCTGAGCATCATCCCGAGCATCGCGTCCGCATTGTTGCAGAGGAAGCGTCCCTTCAGTTCCACCTGCTCCTTCTCGCCTTTTGCGTTCTCCATCTCGAGCTGGTTCGGCCGCGCAAGCAGCGTGTAGAGCATGAAGTCGTGATGCGCGAGATCGGACGGCCGCTTCGGCACGCCATGTCTTTCGAAATAGGAGGGCGCGCCGACGATGTAGCGTTCGACCGGCGCGAGCTGCCGCGCGATCAGGCTTGAATCCGTCATCGCCGAAATGCGCAAGCTGACGTCGAAGCCTTCCTCGATGAGGTTGACGCGGCGGTCGTTCAGAACGAGATCGATGTTGAGCTCGGGGTAGCGCGCCGTGAATTCCGGCATCACGGGGCCGAGCTGCGAAATCCCGAAGCTCATCGGCGCGTTGATGCGGAGCGTGCCGCGAACCGCGCCCTCGACGCAGGTCGCCTCCTCCGCCGCCTCCTGCGCCTCCATGACGATGCGTTGCGCCCGCTCGAAGACCACGGTGCCCGCTTCCGTGAGGCTGATGCGCCGCGTCGTCCGGTTGAGAAGGCGCACCCCGAGCTGGTCCTCCAGCGCCGAGACCTGACGGCTCACCATGGATTTCGACAGGCCGAGCGCGTCGGCCGCGGCTGTGAAACCGCCCAGTTCCGCCACTTTCGCGAAGACCGTGAAACCGTTGAGATCGACCGCCATTGTCAACTTTACCGCAACAATCTGTTCCAGTTTTATCGGATTATATCCAAAGAAAGATCAATTACATAGGTCTCATCGAATTCAGAACGCGCCCTTCGGTGGCGCCTCCCAAAGGAGGGAAAGATGAGCGAGAAGACGAAAATCCTGGTCCTCTACCACAGCTCCTACGGCCACATCGAAACCCTGGCGAAAGCCGTCTCGGAAGGCGCGGCGGCGGCCGAGAACGTGGAAGTAACCGTGAAACGCGTGCCGGAGACGATGCCGGAAGACCTGATGACCCAGGCGGGCATGAAAACCGATCAGCAGGCGCCCGTCGTCGCCCCCCATGAACTCGCCGAATACGACGCGGTGATCTTCGGCACGCCGACGCGCTTCGGCAACATGTCGGGTCAGATGCGGATATTCCTCGACCAGACGGGCGGCCTCTGGGCGAAGGGCGCGCTCGCCGGCAAGGTCGGCTCCGTCTTCACCTCGACCGGCACCGGCGCGGGCAACGAGACGACCATCACGTCCTTCCACTCGACGCTCCTCCACCACGGCATGGTGATCGTCGGCCTGCCCTATTCGGTCGGTACGGAACTCTTCGACATCTCGGAAGTGCGCGGCGGCTCGCCCTATGGCGCCTCGACGCTCGCGGGCGGCGACGGCAGCCGCCAGCCCACCGAAAAGGAACTGAGCCTCGCCCGCAAGCAGGGCGCGCATGTCGCCGCCATCGCGGCAAAGCTCACTGCCTAGGCAGCAGGCAAGGACGAAAGGACAAACCCCGTGATCGAGATTCGCGATTTCGACAGCCTCGGCCACGCCGAGCACGGCTGGCTCACCGCGAAGCATCACTTCTCCTTCGCGGGGTATCACGATCCGGCCCGCATGGGCTGGGGCAAGTTGCGCGTCTGGAACGACGACCTGATCCAGGCGAAGACGGGCTTCCCGCCCCATCCCCATCGCGACATGGAAATCATCACCTATGTGCGCGAAGGCGCGATCACGCATCGCGACCACCTGAACAATGAAGGCCGCACCGTCGCGGGCGACGTTCAGGTCATGTCGGCGGGCCGCGGCATCCGGCATGAGGAATGGAACATCGAGGACGAGGACACCCGAATCTTCCAGATCTGGATCGAGCCGAACCGGCAGGGCGTGACGCCGCGCTGGGAAACGGCCTCCTTCCCGAAGGAGGGTCGCAAGGGCAGGCTCGTGCCGCTTGCGAGCGGCAAGGCGGATGCGCCCGCCGAGGCGCTCTGGATTGCGCAGGATGCCGAAGTTCTCGGCGCCTCGCTGGACGCGGGCGTAGAAGTGACCCATCTCATCGGTGAAGGCCGCCTCGCTTATCTCGTCCCGGCAAAGGGCCGCGTCGAGGTGAACGGCATCGAGATTTCCGAGCGCTCCGGCGCCGCGATCCGCGACGTGGAAAAGCTCGCGATCCGCGCCCTCGAAGATGCCGAGATCGTGCTGGTCGACCTGCCGCCGGAAGAGTGAAGAGAGAAACGTCGCCCCTTCACCTCCCCCTCGCGGGAGACATCGAGGCTTCTTCACCTCCCCCTCGCGGGGAGGTCGAAAAATCCGCAGGATTTTTCGGGTGGGGGTGCAGCGGCAGACCGTTGCGATGCATACGCCGCAACGTCTTTTACCCCCACCCGGGAAATCCGCCCAGGCGAATTTCCCGGCCTCCCCACAAGGGGGAGGCACATAGAAGCGATACAACGACGGAGAACGGAAAATGGGACTCCTCGTCGACGGAAAATGGACCGACAAATGGTACGACACCAGCTCGACCGGCGGCGCATTCAAGCGGCAGGAATCCGCCTTCCGCAACTGGGTAACGAAAGACGGCGCGCCCGGGCCTTCCGGCGAAGGCGGCTTCGAAGCGGAAGCCGGGCGCTACCATCTCTACGTTTCGCTCGCCTGCCCCTGGGCGCACAGGACGCTCATCTTCCGCAAGCTCAAGGGCCTCGAGGACAAGATTTCCCTCTCCGTGGTCGATCCCCTGATGCTGGAGGAAGGCTGGACCATGCGCGATGCGGGCGAAGACGGCGCGACTGTGGCCGATTTCGTCAACCGCAAGACGCGTCTCTACGAGGTCTACCTCCTCGCCGACCCGAACTACACCGGACGCGCGACCGTTCCCGTTCTCTGGGACAGGAAGCGCAACACCATCGTCTCGAACGAATCCGCCGAGATCATCCGCATGCTGAACACGGCCTTCGACGGGATTGAAGGGGTGAACGCCGAACTCGACCTTTATCCGGAAGAATTGCGCAACGAGATCGACGCCATCAATGCCAGCGTCTACGAGCGGGTGAACAACGGCGTCTACAAGGCCGGCTTCGCCACCGAGCAGCAGGTCTATCAGCGCGAGGTGATGGCCCTCTTCGAGGAACTCGACCGGCTGGAGGATATCCTCTCACGCCGTCCTTATCTCGCAGGCTCCCGCATCACCGAAGCCGACTGGCGTCTTTTCACGACGCTCATCCGTTTCGACGTCGTCTATCACGGGCACTTCAAGTGCAACCTGCGCCGGATCGTCGACTACCCGAACCTCTGGAACTATCTGCGGGCGCTCTACCAGGTGCCGGGCATTTCGCAGACCGTGAATTTCGGCCACATCAAGCGCCACTACTACGGCAGCCACAAGACCATCAACCCGAACGGCATCGTGCCCGCCGGTCCGCTTCTCGATTTCGAGGCGCCGCACGACCGCGCGCGGTTCGGCTGAGCATCATTCGAGCGCCTGCGCCCGCATCTTCTGCACCCGCGCCACGGCAAAGCCCTCGTTGCGTTTCTCGTCGTAGCGCATGCCGCGCGGCAGCGCGAGGTGATAGGCCCGGAGCGCCGGATCGTCGCTCTGGCGCATCACGCGGTCGAGATCGAGGAACACGCAGGCCGTCTGCCGGTGGTTCGAGCGCGCGAGATCGTCGCAGTGCCGCACGGAGTTCCGGAGCGCCCTCACCTGCTCCCGGTCGAGCTGGACGAGCGCCTCCTTCTCCGCCGGCAGCACCTGCCAGTCGACCTCGTCCTGCGCCTGCACCGGTGCGGCCGCGAGCCCGATGAACAAGACGGCGGTCCCGGCGAACAATATCTTCCTCATGGCGTCCTCCTGCCGTTTCTCTCTGCCTTCACGTAAGACCGCAGATGGGCCGGAAATGTGGCAGGACGCATTTCGGAAATAAAACCGCGATTTCTACCAGAGCTCGTCCGGCGCGCGCCCTTCCGTCACTTCCGCGATCCGCCGCGCCGTCGAGGGCGAAATGCCCGTGGGCAAGGCCTGCGGCGGAAAAAAGCCGCTCTCGGCGATTTCGGGCGAGCGCCGGGGCGCGTGTTCGTAAGCCCCGTGCCCCACCACATAAAGCGCCACATGGTCGGATTTGAACTCGCGGAAATTGGCGTAGAGCCCCATGAGCCGCGCCTCGCCGGTCAGCGTGACGCCCACTTCCTCTTCCAGTTCCCGCTTCAGCGAGGTCAGCATCGTCTCGCCCCGCTCGACGCCGCCGCCCGGCAGGTACCAGCCCGGAATATAGGTATGCCGGACGAGGAGCACATGGCCCCTCTCGTCGAACACGAGCCCGCGCACGCCCGCCGTCAGCGGCCGCCTGAGCCGCCAGTAGAGGCGGAGCACGGGCCTTGCGACGGTCCAGATGAGCGCGCGGGGATGAGCCATGGGCGAATTCCTACCATGAAGATGAAGGCCCCGGCAGGACCGCCTTTAGGCCTCGTCAACTTTCTCCGCGATAGTCTGGCCCCGGGCCGGTCTCTTCGCGACACCGGCAATGAGTGGGGCTTGGGCAGAATACAATGGGCATTCTCTCCCGTTTGCGGGGCAGGCGCAGCATCGCGCCG
>JAGUWA010000201.1 GCA_020062605.1 Parvibaculum sp.
CGACCTGCACCGTCCTGACGCCGGCGCGCAGCGTCTTTTCGGGGCTGACGCGGACGGTTCCGGCAGGGGCCGCAACGTCCTCCTCATAGACAGGGATGTAATCCATCCCCATCGAGTCCTTTTTCGGCACCGGCGATATGTCCGGCAGGCCCATCGGGTTGCGGTAGTAGCGTATCTTGCGCTCCCCTGCCGCTGGCGCGGCAGGGGTTGCATCGGCTTTTTCCTCGACGGCTGTGTAGATGACGACGCCCTTGAGGGGCTCCGGCACGCCGTCGATTTCCGCTTCGATCGTGAGCGCCCATCGGCCAGCCATCACGATCTTCGTTTCGAAAGCGACGACATCCGGCGCATCGGCCGGGACCGGCGTCAGCAGCGTATCCATCATCGCCATGCCATCGGGGCCCATGTCGAGCCGTGTCGAGACAATGTCTATATTTCCGGCCGGCACAGATGCGCCGCTCTGGTCAAGCAGCCGGACTTCGATCTGGACGCTCTCGCCCACCGGTATTTTCTCTGAGACCGCCTCAAATTTGTAAGCTTGAGACTGGGCGCCGGCGATACTCCATACGCCGATCGCCGCCACGATCACCGCAAACACGGCAATCGCGGACGCTTTGGTGAAGCGAACCATAGGACTCTCCTGAAACTGGTGTGACAGTTGACGCGCAACAAGAATGCTGCGCGCCGATGCGTCACACCGCTTTGGGAGGCCGTCGCAAGGGAGAAGGAGAAAGGTCGTCCCGGCCAACGTCCGGCACGCGAACTGCTTCGATGGCGCGTTCGGCCAGGACAAATCCGAACACCGCGACGAGTTGAAGCGGCAGCTTCCCGCATGCGGTCATGCAGAGCGCCGAGCTGTCGCAGGATTTCGTGTCAGCGCGGTCGCAATCGTCGCAGCACGGACCGGCCATATCGCCCCCGCCATGCGCTGTATGCGTCGTGGCACCCTCATCGGCCATCGCGTAAGCCGAGGCCATCATATCGAGATCGGTCACCGGCGCCGAAACCGTCGTCAGAAGAAACGCAATCGCCAGCTTCACCGCAAGCCAGTGACGGCGGCGGTTCATACCTCGGCAACTGATAAACGTCCTCTTCATGATAACAGGCTAACACAGATATCTTTACGGAGGGCTACACAAAAAAAGTCATCGAAAATGCCCCCTCCCAACCTCCTTCTGACGACAGGAGAGTTTACGGCCACCTCACGACATCGGCGCACCGATGCCGCCGGTTCAAAGTTCTCTTTCGGTTCGGAAACAGGTTCCAAGACATCGAATAAGGCCAATCTGCGATCTCATTGCCGTTCAGCCTGATGGTATTTCAAAGCGACCAGTATCTACCGGGCGAAAACAAGTCGACTACATCGATGAAGAAGCATCAGCGTTTCTTCATCGCATGCCCCAGCCACCAGAAAGTCAGTCCGGGCAGAACGATCCACTGGGCGACCGGCGAGAGGCCCGCGTCGAGGACGGGGATCACCGGCATCAGGTCGCGATAGGCCCATGAGGCGCGGATGACGATGTTGAGCCATTCGCTGAAGAGCGTGTAGGCAAGGCCGATCGCGATAGTGGCGGCGGCGACGCGGCCATAATTCTGTGCCGGCCAGTGGCCGTTGCCGAAAAGGAGGAGCGCCGCCATCAGGGCGGCCAGCGCGATCAGGATGTCGCCGCCGGTGCAATGCATCGCGGCGAAGACGATCTCGCTTCGCGTTCCGGTTTCCCAGAGCGTGTAGAGCGGCATATGCGCGAATTCCCAGGCGAGATTGCCGAGCGCCATCAGGCCGATGTATCGCCGCAGGAATGGGAGCCAGTCGTTCCGGCCGTTGTTCAACATCGGCATTCCCTCACAGCGTGAAGACCTGGTCCTAGCGCGGAACGGCGACGTTCCAGCCGAGCTCCGGTCGATGCGGATGCGCAGGGCTTCCGACGCATCGGGTTCGCCATGAACGACGAAAGCCTGTTGCGGTGGGCGGCGGTGGGCGGAGAGCCAACGCATGATCTCGTCGCCATCGGCATGGGCCGAGAGCATCGGCAGATCGGCGATCTCGGCGCGGCCCGGTCGCGCGTGCCGGCGGCCTGAAAGCCGGAAAAAGGATCGTGTGCTTGCGGTCCGTCGCGAAGGATTTCATGTGATGCAGAACACGGCCGCCGGTCGCCATGCCGCTCGCCGAGATGACGATCTTGGGATAGGCGTTGGCGGTGACCTCCTTCGAGTCGTCGACCTCGCGCACATAGGTCGCGATGCTACAGACCTCCTTGCACAGCGGCGGCGAGAGGCGGTGGTCGTCGAGATGGGCGCAAAGGAACTCGCTCGCATTGATCGCCAATGGGCTGTCGAGATAGACCGGCACGTCGCGAAGGCGCCCGGCCTGTTTCAGCGCCCAGATGTAATAGAGAAGCGACTGGGCGCGGCTGACCGCAAAGCCCGGGATCACCACCGTGCCGCCGCGCGCCACCGTGTTCTCGATCACGGCGCCGAGCTGCTCGACCGGATCGGCTTCGTTATGGCTGCGATTTCCGTAGGTCGATTCAACGACGACATAATCGGCTTCCGGCACCGGTTCGGGATCGACCATCACCGGATCGCCGTAGCGGCCGAGATCGCCGGAGAAGAGGATATTCTTCCCGCCCCAGCCGATCTCGGCCGTGGCGGCGCCGAGAATATGGCCGGCATGGCGGAAGGTCAGCGTGGCGCCGCCGGGCAGCGAAACGGGTTTGTGATACGGGACGGCGGTGAAGGCCTCGATTGCGCGCTCGGCGTCGCGGATGCCGTAGAGCGGCAGCGCCGACCTGTGCTTCGAATAGGCCTTGCGGTTGGCATATTCGGCATCCTTCTCCTGAATATGACCGCTGTCCTTCAGAATGAGGGCCGCCACTTCGCGCGTCGCGTCGGTCGAGAAGATGCGGCCGCGAAAGCCATCGCGCACGATCTTCGGCAGATAGCCCGAGTGATCGAGATGGGCGTGGGTGAGCACGATGGCGTCGATCGAGCGGGGATCGACCGGGAACGGCGCCCAGTTGAGCTCGCGCAGGTTCTTCAACCCCTGGAACAGGCCGCAATCGATGAGGATGCGGTGACCGTCCAGCGTCAGCAGATGTTTGGAGCCCGTAACGGTGCCCGCGCCGCCCAGCGAAGTCAGAGCAAACATGTGACGCCTTCTTTTGTTAGCGGCAGGCTCGCTTGCCGGCCGTGTTTCGACCGGCGTCATCCGCGCCGCCTGTAGAAGCGCAGAAATTGTGCGTTGATGGCGACGATGACGGTGCTCGCCGACATGAAGACGGCGGCAACGGCCGGCGTCATCATGAAACCGGTTCCGAAAGTGATACCGGCCGCCATCGGGATGGCTATGGCGTTGTATCCCGTCGCCCAGATCAGGTTCTGGACCATTTTGCGATAGGTCGCGCGCGACAGGCCGAGGATCGCGGCCACGTCGCGCGGATCGCTCCTGACCAGCACGACGTCGGCCGATTCCACCGCCACGTCCGTGCCGGCTCCGATGGCGATGCCGAGGTCGGCCTGCACCAGCGCTGGGGCATCGTTCACGCCGTCGCCGGCCATGGCGACCTGAAGCCCGCGGTCCTGGAGTTCCCTGATCTTGTCCGACTTCCGGTCGGGCAGCACTTCCGCAAAATACTCGGCGATGCCAAGTTCGTCCGATACCGATTGTGCCACGCCCCTGGCATCCCCGGTCAGCATGACGGACCTGAGGCCGAGACTCGCCAGTTCGGCGATGGCTTCCCTCGACTCCGGCCTGACGATATCGGCCAACGCAATCAGTGCGCGCGGTTGTCCCCCGCGCGTCAGCACCACGACGGTCTTGCCTTGCGCCTCGAGTTGCTTCAGCCGTTCGCCGCCCGCGGCTTTGCCCTGCCGCGCAAGATGCCCGGGGCTGACAATGCGCACATCCTCTCCCTCGACATTTGCCGCGATGCCTTCACCGGTGATATTGCGGACGTCGCTCGCCCGGGGGACAATCAGCTTCCGCCGTTCGGCCTCCGCCGTGATCCCACGGGCTATCGGATGCTCGGACTGGCTTTCGGCGGCTGCCGCGAAGGCTAGCTCCTTCGCTTCGTCGCCATCGTCCAGCATGACGATGTCACTCACGCCGAACCGACCTTCGGTCAGAGTGCCCGTCTTGTCGAAAACCACGACGTTCAGATTGCGCGCGCGCTCGAACGCGGCCCGGTCGCGGATGAGAAGGCCGTTGCTGGCACCGAGTGACGTGCTGACGGCGACCACCAGCGGAACGGCCAGGCCGAGGGCATGCGGGCAAGCGACGACCATCACCGTCACCATGCGCTCGAGAGCAAATTCGGGCGACTGTCCGAGCGCGAGCCAGACAACAAGCGTGCCGAAACCGACAATCAAGGCGATATATGTCAGCCAGGATGCCGCGCGGTTCGCGATATCCTGGGTGTGCGAACGTGTCGCCTGGGCCTTCCTGACAAGATCTATGACCTGGGCGAGGTAGGTTTTATCGCCAGTGGCCGTTACCTCGATCGTGACCGCGTTCGCGCCGTTGATCGCGCCGCCGATCGCACGGTCACCCGTCGATTTGGCGACCGGGCGGGATTCGCCCGTCAGCATCGCTTCATTGAAACCCGAAGATCCCTCAACGATCGCGCCATCCACAGGGACCCTGGCACCCGGCCGAACAAGGACCCTGTCGCCCGGCCGCAGAGCAGAGATCGGCACCTCGCGCATCCCGCCATCGGCGTCGACCTTCGTCGCGCTATCCGGCAACAGCCGCACGAGTTCTTCGAGAGCACGCGACGCGCCCATGACGGAGCGCATTTCGACCCAATGGCCGAGGAGCATGATGGCGACCAGCGTTACCAGCTCCCAATAGAAGGGTTCGCCGGGAAAGCCGAACGTCGTCGCGACGGAGAAGAAGTACGCCGCCGAGATCGCCAACGCGATCAACGTCATCATTCCGGGCTGCCTCTTGCGCAGCTCGGACACGAAACCGATGAGGAAGGGCCAGCCGCCATGGAGATAGACGATAGTGGAAAGCCCGAAGAGCACGAGCCCATCGCCGGGAAACGCGAGCGTTTCGGCAAGGCCGAACCAGCGCTGGATCATCGGCGAGAGCAACAGGACGGGCGGCGTCAGGGTCAACGCAACCCAGAACCGGCGCCGGAAATCCGCGACCATGGCCGTATGATCATGGCCAGCGTGTTCCGCATCAGAAGATCCAGCCGCCGCCACTATCACAACCCCACCTGGAGCGTGACGGTGTCTTCGGGCGCCGGCGGGTTCCCTGTGGTCGTGATCGGGCGGCGCATTGCCATCTTTCGCCATCTTCAGACGGTCCCGGATTTCCCGGCGCGCGCGATGAAGAAATTATGGATCGGCGCGAAGACGACCGCGATGTACCAGCCGAAAACGAAGGACCAGACAAGGCCGATGAAGAAGCTCGGCCATGTGATCCATGTGAAACCGGGCAGCAGGTCGGACAGGAGCCGGTGCATGCCCGCATCCGACACCAGAAGACCGTAAAGCACGCACAGAATGTAGGTAACGACGAGGAATGTGCCGAGGGTCATCCCCAGCGGAACGATTGCAGTACGTCCTGTCCTGTCCATAGCCATTCTCCTTTGTCTCGACACCATCGATATGGCACCGGTTCCGCGTGGGCATCTTTCGATTTTCGAACCTCTCCAACCCCGCCTCACTTGCGCCAGGCGGAGATGGAGAGCTTTGATTCAGATCAAACCGGCCATCTTCATCTTTGCTACCTCTCCCGTCAGTTCACTGCGATCGTTCCCTTCATGCCCACTTCCGAATGGCCGGGTATGTTGCATGAAAACTCGAACGTCCCCGCTTTGGTGAACGTCCAGACGATCTCCTTCGTCTCGCCGATATCGAGCGTGACGGTGTTGCCGGCCGGGGCGTGCATCGCCGCATGCTCCGGCGCGACCGGATCCATTCCCATTTCGGTCATGTGCGTCATCATCCTGCGCGCCGTTTCCTGATAGTCCGCGTCGCCGATGGTGAATTCATGCGGCTGTTCACCATTGTTGACGACCACAAAACGTACCGTTTCGCCAGCCTCGAAGGTCAATCCGGCCGTGTCGAATTTGATGTCGGATGCTTCGATCTCGACGGTCCTTGTGGCTTTCGCCGCGCTGTCCTTGTGACCGAAGGCCGAGGTGTCGGCCATCTGCCGGTCCATCTCGCCCATCATGTCCGTCATGTCGCCCGTCATGCCCGGCATCGATCCGTGGTCGTGACCGGTCCCGGCGGCGATGACCGGGCCCGTCAACAGGCCGAAGGCCGCCGCCATCAACAGTGACTTCCGGATTGCGTGTTTCATTTTTCAAAGCTCCTTGATGTTTGAATGATGCGCCGTCAGAACCAGGCTCTCACGCCGACGCGCAGGGTCGTGTCCTCGACATCCTCGCCGCTTGCGCGCGCGCGCGATGCCGTCTCGCCAAGTTCGCGCTCCCAGACGAGATCGACGTAAGGCGCGAATTTCCGCACCACTTCGTAGCGGAGCTGAAGGCCCGCCTCGATGCTGCTGAAGCCGGCGCCGATCCCCCGCTCGGGGACATCCTGCGCGAAGACATTCAGCTCGACATGCGGTTCGGCGATCAGCTTTTGCGTGATCGGAAGATCGAAACCCTGTTCGAAGCGCGCCGAGAGATCGCCTTCCGTCGAGAGAAAAGCGGTCGCTTCCGTTTCGAAGAAGTAAGGCGCGAGGCCGACGGCGCCGGCGGCGAGATATGTTTCACTGTCCGGCTCGAAATCCTGCCGGATGCCGAGCAGCAGGTCCCAGAAGGGGTGGACATTCCGGCCGTAGAAGATCTGGGCTTCCGCCTTCTCGACATCGCCGTCGGCAATCTCGCCCTCCGACCTTATCCAGAGGCGATCGACATCGCCGCCGACCCAGCCATCGAGGTTCCAGTTCCACAAGCCGTCATGCGCATCGGCATAATCGGCTTCCAGCTTGATCATGTTGAAGAGATCGGGGCCGTGGTCGTCTGGCATGGCTTCCCGCGCGTGCGACGCCGAGGCGGCGCCGACAGCGAGGACGAGAGCGAGCGCAAGAGTGTTTTTCATCACGTGCCTCCATGTCCGGCATGCGCCCCGTGCGCCGGCCCGTCTTTCGTGACGCCAATCGGCACCACCGCGCCATCCGGCGTGATCGCGCTATCGGCCGTCCCGGGCGGTTCGACGATGAAGGTCGTCATCATGCCCGAGACCATGTGGTAGAGCAGATGGCAGTGAAGCGGCCAGCCGCCGACCTCGCGCGCCGCCAGAACGACGGAGACGGACTGCCCCGGCGGCACGATGACGGTATCCTTCAGGGGCCGGCGATCCTTGCTGCCAGTTTCGAGCTCGAAGAACATGCCGTGCAGGTGCATCGGATGCGCCATCATCGTTTCGTTGACGAAGGTGAGACGAACGCGCTCGCCATAGCGCACGCGGACCGGCCAGGCCTCGACGAAGCGCGCATCGTCGAGCGTCCAGACATAACGTTCCATGTTGCCGGTGAGGCGCATTTCGATGGTGCGGGTCGGCTCGCTGTTGTCGGCGTTGGGGCGAAGCGCGCGCAGGTCGCTATAGGCCAGCACTTTCGCGTCCGGCGGAAAGCCCGAAGCCCAGCCGACCGGTCGGGTTTCGGGCGCGTCCGCTTCCGCGGCGTTGCCTGCGGTGGCATGTCCCATGGTGCTGTGATCCATGGTGCTGTGATCCACCGCGCCTGCGTCCGTGGTTCCGGAGTCGGCGGCGCTGGAATCCATCGCTCCCATGTCGTGCCCCTCATGTGCCATACCCATATCGGCCATGCTGAGCAGCGCGCGCGGACGCCGCTCGGGGATCGGCCCCACCTTGCCTTCCGACGTCGCCAGCGTCGCGCGCGCATAGCCCGCGCGGTCGATCGACTCGGCAAAGAGCGTGTAAGGCATGTCTTCCTTCGGCTCGACGATGACGTCGTAGCGCTCGGCGACACCCATCCGGAGTTCGTCGACGGGCACAGGGTTCACATCATTGCCGTCCGCGGCGACGACGGTCATTTTCAAGCCCGGAATCCGCACATCGAAAAGCGTCATCGCCGCGCCGTTGATCAGGCGCAGGCGGATACGCTCGCCTTTGCGAAAGAGAAAAGTCTCGTTCCGTTCGGGCGTCTTGCCGTTGACGAGGAAAGAGTAACCGGTCACATCCGCGAGATCGGTCGGATCCATCCGCATGGCGCCCCAGTCGAGGCGATCCTGGACGGCGGCGCCGACGCCCTCCTCGCCGACATCCGCGAAGAAGTCGAGCAGCGTGCGCTTGTTGTAATTGTAGTAGCCCGGATCGGCCTTGAGATTGCGCAGGACCCGATCGGAATCCTCGGGCGTGGCATCGCCGAGAAGCACGACATAGTCGCGGTCCGCGCTGAAGGGCGACGGCTTTGCCGGTTCGATGACGATCGCGCCGAGCACCGTCTGATCCTGCGTGCCGGAATGGCTGTGATACCAGTAGGTGCCGCTCTGGCGGATCGGGAAGGTGTAGGTATAGGAAGCGCCCGGCGCGATCCCCATGAAGCCGTTGAAACCCGGGGACCCGTCCATGATGCCGGGCAGAAGAATGCCGTGCCAGTGTACCGATGTCGCTTCATCGGTTTTGTTGGCGACCGTGATGGTCGCGTCCTCGCCCTCGCGAAGCCGCAATGTCGGCCCCGGAACGCCGCCATTGATCACCATCTTCTCGACCATCCGGCCGCCGACCTCGAGCTCCGCCGTCTCGACGGTCAGGCGATATTCACCGGCGACAGCCGGCGCGGCGTCGGGCAGCGCCCAGAGCAGCGCGGCGCCGAGGATTGCAATTGTCCGTCCACGCATGAGAGGCGCAGGGCCGGAGAAAATTTTCGGAAACATCGTGAAGCACTCCATTCAATGGCAAAAAGGACGCAAAGGCGTCCCGTTCCAGAGAATAGCGGCTCTAGATCAGCAGGCGCCCGGTGCGGGCGAAGGCTTCGGCATAGCTGTGGAGGGAATGCGTTCGTCGGTCCGGCGGC
>JAGUWA010000336.1 GCA_020062605.1 Parvibaculum sp.
ATCCCCGCACCTGCAACGCGCCGCGATCGCGGCCGAAGACGGCAAGTTCTGCCAGCATGGCGGCTTCGACTGGGAGGCCGTGGACACGGCGCTCGAACGTTACAAAAGGGGGGGATATCTCCTCGGCGCGAGCACCATCAGCATGCAGACATCCAAGAACCTTTTTCTGTGGCCTGGACGGACCTTCATCCGCAAAGGGGGCGAGGCCTATATCACGGTGTGGCTGGAAGCGCTGCTCAGCAAGAAGCGGATTCTCGAACTCTATCTCAACGTGATCGAATTCGGGCCCGGCATATATGGGGTGGAAGCCGCCGCGCGGCACTATTACGGGGTGAGTGCGGCACAAGTTTCGCCGATGCAGGCGGCGCAGCTCATCTCGGTGCTGCCCAATCCGCTGGAATGGCGGCCGGGGACAAGGGGACGCGCGGCAACGATCGCCGCGCGCATGAATTCGGTGGAGCTGGGGATAAACGGGCCTTGCGGCGAGTGACTGTCATCGAAATGTCATCGTAACGTCACAAATACATTCCGTATGCGGATGATATTTTCTTTTCCCCGGTTTTTGCCGCCCCCCCCCTGCCGCCTACCCCTCCCCAAAATTCGCGCGGCGAATTTTGACCCTCCCACAGGGGGAGGGTGGGGAAAAAGTTATTCCCGGATTGGGAGGAAGGGAGGAAGGGAGGAGGGAAGAGGGTGGAGTCAGCCGTGACCTTCATCTTCGCCATGCGCGGGGCTCTTGCGCGCGAGGAGGGCGGCGAGGGCGGCGAGGTTCGCCTCGGTTTCGGAGAGGTGCCATTCGTCGATGGCGGTCATGCGGTTTGCCGCATAATCGGCGCGGACGGCTTGCGCGAGGACGCGATGGGTCTCCGCTTCGTCCAAGTCCCCGCGCCAGCCATGGGATTCGAGCGTCCGCGACAGGCGCGCCTCATAGACGGCGAGCGTTTCGCCGGGGGCGGATTTCTCGAACCAGACTTCGCCCAGATGGGCCGCGCTTTCGGGATCGGCGAGAAGCCGCACGAAGCCGGCCGCGCGTCCGGACGCGGTTTCGGGCTCCGCCAGGAAGAGGGCGGAGGGAATGGCGGCGGCGACGATGGCCGTGCCGGAAAGCACGAGAAGCGTTCGGCGGCTCACGCCCTCATGGTGGGCGGCGCCATGATGTTCCGTCGGCTGATGTTCTTCGTGTTCCATGACGCTTGACCTATTCGACGGCGGCGCTTTGCGCGAAGCGGCGCTTCAGGTGATCGGAGAGGCGGAGCGCCAGTGCGACGAGGGTGAGTGTCGGGTTGACGGTCGAGCCGGTCGGAAAGAGCGACGAGCCCGCGACGAAGAGATTTGACATGCCGTGAACGCGGCAATCGGCATCGACCACGCCGCGCTTCGGGTCGGCCGCCATGCGTGTGGTGCCGAGATGATGATTGCCCCAGCCTTCGGCCTCGGTCCATTCGTCGCGCCCGGGAAAGAGGATCTGCACGCGGCCCTCGCCCCAGCCGCCAAAGGCACGGGCGACCGCTTCCAGATTGCCCCGGAGGCTGTCGGCATCGGATTTCTTCAGGCGCCAGTCGAGCTTCGTGCGCGGCAGTCCGAGTACGTCCTTCTCGTTCGAAAGCGTGATGCGGCTTGCGGGATTCGGTTCCTGCTCGGAGGCGCAGCCGACACCGAGGCGCCAGCCGATTTCGCCGGAGGGCGCGGCTGTTGAATTCGTGCTGCGGGCAAGCTGGAGAATGCCGCGAAACATCCTGTCCTCGGCGGCACGGCGCTTGCCAGCGGCGCGCTCTTCTTCGCTTGCACCTTCGGGGAGCGCTTCCGGCTCCGCCATGACGGGACGGACGGGCGAGAAGGTGACGACTGTGCCAAGGCGTTTTTCACGGCGAAGATATTCCGGCGTGAACATGAGGCAGCCGCGGATCACGACATCGCCTGCCTGCGTCTTCATCTTCGTATAGGTGCGGTACCACTCGGCGACGAGGGCACGGTCCGTCACGAGGAAGGTCGCGGGCGAGGGAATGTGCGGGTGCTCCATGAAGAAGCGCCCGACGATTCCATTGCGGTTGCCGAGGCCCGCTTTCTCCACACTGTTGGAGAGGAGCAGCATCCTCGCATTCTCGATGCCGCCCGTCGCCAGCACGCAGGCCTTCGGCTTCACCGAGAAGCGGACGCCGGAAAGTGTCTGGATATCGAGGCGTTCCACCTCCGCGCCATTCTCCGAGGGCACGATTTCGGTCACGTTGCTGTGGAGGTAGCAAGAGACATTTTTTGCGCGCTCGATGTCCGGCCGGTACTTCTTTCCGAAGCGTGTGGGCGGGCTGTAGAGGAAAAAGCGCGTTTCGACCTCGCCGCCGGCGAGCGGCATCGGCTTGCCGCCTTCTTCCCAGGCGGAGGCGTCGTCGAAGGCGGGCGAGCGAATCTCGCAGACCTCGCGGGCGCGTTCGTAGAAGGGGTCGAGATCGGTGCGCGTGATGGGCCAGCCGGAATGGGCGACCCAGTCGCGCTCCTCGAAGTCGATCGGCTCGAAGGGACGGCACCAGCCACCCCAGTGATTGGTGGAGCCGCCGAAATAGCGCAGGCGCGAACTTGTGAGCGGGTAGTCCACGCCCACGCTTTCGCCCTCGTAGAGGTCCTGGGTTTCGGGATCGAAGTCGAAGCCGCCGCTTTCGATCAGGGTGACGGAAATGCCGGTGCCCGCGAGCTCGCGGGCAATGGAAATGCCTGCCGCGCCCGCGCCGATGATCGCGAGGCCGGTTTCAACGACGGTTCCCTCCGGAACCTTGCGTCCGTCGATAAACATGGGATTTCAGGGTCTCCTGGGAGGCGGGCTCTTGTGACGCTTTTGTTACCCGGATTCGTGCCGGAATTGCGGCAAGGGAAGGGCAAGGCCGGGATTGAAGGCGGAATTCAGCCAATATCCGTCTGCGAGAAGTCGTTTCCCTTATAGAGGAGCGGCAGATCGCGGGTTCTCGCGACGGCATAGGCGAAGCAGTCGCCCATGTTGAGCTGTGCGGGATGGCCCCGGCCCTTGCCGTAGCGCGAGAAGGCGAGAAGCGCTGCTTCCGCTTCGGCGCCGGCAATGCTGACGACTTCGATGCCGGCGGCCTCCAGAAAAGCCCGCACGTCGTCGCGGGCTTCCTCGACGGTGGCGTAGCGCTTGCGGCAAATGCCGAGCGCCGCTTCGAATATTGCAATTGCCGATGTCACCGGCGCATCGGCCGCTTCGATCCTGTCGGCCAGTCTGTCCGCATCTTCCTCGGCGGTCAGAACAGCGACGATGGCCGAGCTGTCGACGAACATCAGGCGTCTCCGCTCAATTCGTCGTAGAAGGCCTTGTCGGCTTCGAGGCCGGTCGAGGGCCGCGCCATGATGCGCTGTTGCAGCGGACGCAGCCGCTCCCGCAGCGGCACGGCCTGGGTGGCGCGGCGAAGCTCCGCTTC
>JAGUWA010000185.1 GCA_020062605.1 Parvibaculum sp.
CTTGATGCCGCTTGCCTGCTGATCCTCACGGATGTGGACGGCGTCTACGAAGCCTGGGGCACGCCCGCGCGGGCGCGCATCGAAGCCGTCTCCGCAAGAACGCTCGACCCAGCCTCCTTCGCCGCGGGCTCGATGGCCCCCAAGATCGAGGCCGCGCGCGATTTCGCTCTTGCCACCGGCCGCCCCGCCTTCATCGGTGCGCTGGGAAGGGCGGCGGACATTTTGTCGGGCCGCTCCGGCACGCGCATCGATCCGTGATCTGTTGTGATCGCATCGCCCCTGCCATGAAAGCGCGCCGCCTGTTAAGGTCGCCCTGTAAGGGCTGGAGGTAAGTACCGGCCGCGGATAGTGCCGGAAGCCGGGCAGGATAATGAGTGCAACGACAGTGAGCGGCAGCGCCCCGGCTTCGGACGATGGTCTGCTTCGCAATACGTTTCATGTCGTGCCGCCGCCTCCGCCTCGTCAGAAGGTCTGGAGCGAACTCGCCATCGCGATCGGACTCGCGCTCTTCATCAATCTCATCGTGATCCTGTCCTTCATCCTGCGCGCGCCGGTTGCCACGCCCCCCGCCGACCCGCCCGCCATTTCGGTCGATCTCGTGCAGGAGCCGCAACCGCAGCCGGAGCCACAGCCCCAACCGCAACATCAGCAGGAGGCCCCGGAGATAACGCCCTTCGCGCGTTCCGGCGAAGACACGGATGCGACGCCCGGGCTGGACACGGAGCCGGACGACAGCCCGCTTCAAACGGACTCGAAGGAAGACAAGCCCGAGCCGGACGAAAAGACGACAAGGGAACAGAAAAGTCAGGCGGAGGAAGACATCCCTGGTTGGGCCCAAACCATCCTCCCGGGCTTCGACGTCCGTTCGGGAAAGCCCGACGCCTCGAGCCGTGAGCAGCAGGCCGCGCGCAGCTCCGGCGGCGCAAACGAGTTCTTCAACCGCACGCGCGACGCCATTCTCGCCAATGTAAAGCAGACGGAGACCGGTGGATTCCAGGGCTTGGCCGAATTCGAGGTCATCATCCACCGCTCGGGCAAGATCGTAAGCCTGCGGCTGATGCGGTCGAGTGGCTACAAGACCCTCGATCAAGCCTTCGCAAATGCCATCGTCAGGACCCAGCCCTACAAGTATCCGGCCGGAATCAGCGCCGATTTCTTGCCGATAATCGTGGAATTGAAATCCCGTTCCATCGGCGATTGATACCGGAGGCGCTCGTTGTGGAGGCGGAGCCGGTCAAGTTCGCTCGCGCTCCGGTGGGGAAGAAGCGTGTCTGGTTCGACGCTCGGACCATGCTTCCTTTCGTGATGGTCTCCTTCGACCGCAAAGGACAGGTCTTTCGGTCCTTTGACGGTGCCTTCTCGCTTTATCGAAAAGGCCAGGAAGCCGTCATGGACGGCGCGCATCCCTATTGGTCATGGACGCATGTCCATGCGCACAATATTCAGACGAACCGCATCACCCGGCTGGAGCAGGTGCAGCGCGTCAAAGGCGGTCACACCATGATGGTCAACGATCAATCGGCTTTCGACCGTTATCTCACGACGAACGCGCTGCGGAGGCTCGGGACCTGAAGCGCTATTCGGCCGGCGCGACGCGAAGCACCGAGCCGTCCTCTCCGTCGGTCACGAGATAGAGATAACCGTCCGGTCCTGTCGCAACGTCCCTGATGCGCTTGCCGAGGTTGGCGAAGAGTTCCTCTTGCGCAACGACCTCGCCATTCTCCATGTCGACCCGCCGCACATGCTGTCCCGCGAGCGCTCCGACGAAGATGTCTCCCTCCCACTGCGGAAAAACAGCGCCGCGATAAAGCGTAAAGCCGCATGGTGCGATCGATGGCGTCCAGTGGAGCAGGGGCTGCTCCATCCCTTCATATTCCGTATAAGGAGAAACCCGCGCACCGGAATAATCCATACCCCAGGTAATGACGGGCCAGCCATAATTCTTGCCGGGCTCGATGATGTTGATTTCATCGCCGCCCCGCGGCCCATGCTCGTGTTCTATGACGCGTCCCGAGACATCGTCGTAGATCAGCCCCTGGATATTGCGATGTCCGTAGCTCCAGATTTCCGGCCGCGCGCCTTCCTGCCCGGCAAAGGGATTGTCGTCCGGAATGCTGCCATCGCGATTGATGCGCACGATCTTGCCGAGGTCGTTATCGAGACGTTGTGCTTGCTCGCGATAGTCGAAGCCGTCGCCCACCGCGACGAGCAGCGTGCCGTCTGGCAGGAAACTCATCACGCCACCGTAGTGGACGGGCGTATCCTTTTTCGGCGTGGCCTCGAAGATCACTTCGAGATCGCTCAGCGACTGACCATCGAAACGTGCGCGGGCTACGCGCGTACCGTTCTCTCCCGGCGTGCCATGCGCATAGGAGAGATAGACATATCCGTTCTCCGAAAAGTCCGGGTCCGGCAGCACCTCGAAAAGGCCGCCCTGGCTCTTGAAAAAGACTTCGGGAACACCGGCAATGGGCTCGGGCGCCATCACGCCATCCCGAAGCACACGGATTTGTCCCGGCAACTGGACGACGAGGATCGATCCGTCCGGCATGAAAGTGAGGTTCCATGGATGATCGAGCCCTTCCGCCACGGCGGTAATCTTGTAGGAGGTGGCGCTGGAAGCCTCGTCCTGCGCTTGCGCTGTGCCGCCTGGCAGAAGAACCAACAGCGCGGCCGCAGCCGATGCCCCCATCGCGAATGCCCGCTTCACCATCGGCTCTTTCCCATCCCAACTGCTGTTATTCTGTGCAATCATAGCGCTATATGGCGACTGAAAGAAATGAGGGGGAAATGCGTATCGTGAAGATTGTGCTGGGATTTGTCCTGGCTGTGATCGTGGCGACCGTGCTTGGCGCGATTGCTCATACGCAATTCGTACTTGCCGAACTGACGGGGCTTGGCATTGAAATTCCCATTTCGGATCGCTTGTCCACAACCATACACGACATTGTCGGCATGGGACCGATGTTCGGTCTCATCGTCGGGATCGGCTTCCTCGTTGCCATGTTGGCCGCGGCGCTTGTCTACAGGTTTGCCGGTACGCAGCGCTATCTCGTCTACGGCGTGGCCGGCGCGGTGGCGCTTGCCGTCGCGCTGACGGCGATGGGCATGGTCTACGAGATCACGCCGATTGCGGGTGCCCGGACGACTACGGGTTTCATCGCGCAGATGATTGCCGGTGCGCTTGGCGGGCTCACCTTTGCCCGCGTGACGCGCTAGCCTCTGCCTGCCGGGGTGGCAGCCCCTGCCTGACAACCCGCCATTCTGCCCCTTGTGTGATCATCGCAGTGCAGCGCGCCAAAAAAGCGCCGGACGTGTCGTTTTTTGAGGGCCGAATGCCGCGTCCCCCGTTGCCTTGACGCACCAATCCGTGCAGCCTTGAGTGATCGATATTGCAGAGTCCCGCCTTCGGGGTGGCCGCATGCCGGGGTATCCTGGAGCGGCGTCCATTCCAATGCCGATCAAAACGAAAGAGGCAACTTGCCGAGAGCAGCCAGAGTTTTCGTCCGGTATGTCGAGGCGTTGAACCGCGCGGTCGGCCGTGTCGTCATGCTGCTGATCTTCGTGATGATCGGCATTCTGCTCTACGCCTCCATTTCCCGCACCGTCTTCGACGTTCCGATCGCATGGGTCATGGAGATGGGGCAGTTTCTGCTCGCGGCCTACTATCTGCTCGGCGGCGGCTACTCGATGCAGATCAACTCGCATGTGAGGATGGATCTTCTCTATGGCCGCCTTTCGCCGAAAAAGATGGCCTTCACGGACACCATCACTTCGTTCTTCCTCGTCTTCTATCTCGTCGTGTTGCTGATGGGCGGCATATCGAGCACGGAATACGCCATCACCTACCAGCAGGTGAACTACACCGCCTGGGCGCCGCTCCTCTGGCCGATCAAACTCATCATGACGATCGGCATAGGGCTCATGTTGCTGCAGGCGATAGCCTTCTTCTTCAAGGACCTGGCGCGCATGCGTGGCGAGGACATCGCATGAGTTATGAACTCATCACCCTGCTGATGTTCTCTTCGCTCATGGTGATGCTGCTCACCGGCCAGCGGGTATTCGGCGCAATCGGTTTCGTGGCCGCTGCGGCGGCACTTCTTCTGTGGGGCGACGGCGCTTCCGAAATGCCGTTCAACGCCACCTTTCAGGTATTGAACTGGTATCCGCTGCTGACGCTGCCGCTCTTCATCTACATGGGCTACATGCTCTCCGAGTCGGGCATCGCGAGCGATCTCTACCGGATGTTCCATGTCTGGATGGGCTCGCTGAAAGGCGGTCTGGCGCTCGGCACGATCGGCCTCATGGTCATCATCTCTGCCATGAACGGTCTGAGCGTCGCCGGCATGGCGATCGGCGCCAGCGTTGCCCTGCCGGAACTTCTGCGGCGCGGCTACGACAAGGTCATGGTCACGGGCGTCATTCAGGCCGGCAGTTCACTCGGTATTCTTATTCCGCCGAGCGTTGTCCTGGTTCTCTACGCGATGATCGCGCGCCAACCCGTACTGCAACTCTGGCTCGCGGGCATCTTGCCGGGCCTTCTGATGGCCGCGCTCTTCGGTATCTACATTTACTTTCGCTGCAGAAGACACCCGGAACTCGGCCCGCCGCTTCCCGCCGAGGAACTCGAGAAAGTGACATGGGGAGAAAAGCTCCGCCTGCTGAAGGCGGGCATTGCGCCGATCCTCATTTTCGCTTCGATGATGGGGCTCTTTTTCACCGGCGTCACAAGCCTGGTCGAGAGCTCCGCCGTCGGTGCGACGGCCGCCACGCTGACGGCTTTGTGGAAGCGCCGTCTCACATGGCGCGTGATGGACGACACCATGCGGCAGACGCTCAGCATCACCTGCATGTTCATGTGGATCATTCTGGCGGCACTCTGCTTCGGCGCCGTCTATGACGGTCTCGGCGCAAAGAACGCGATCAAGGTCCTCCTGCTCGACACCTGGGATCTCGGACCCTGGGAAGTCCTCATCATGATGATGATTTCCTTCGTGGTCCTCGGCATGTTCCTCGATGACACGGCGATGCTCGTCATCGTGGCGCCGCTCTACATTCCCCTTGTCCGGAGCCTTGGGTTCGACCCGATCTGGTTCGGCGTTCTCTACGTCATTACCTGTCAGGTCGCCTACATAACGCCGCCCTTTGGCTACAATCTCTTCCTGATGCGCGCCATGGCGCCACCTGAGATTACCCTTGTGGATATCTACCGCTCAATCGTACCGTTCGTGGTGCTCATGCTGATCACCATCGCGATCGTAATGGCCTTTCCGCAGCTCGCCCTCTGGCTGCCCAATATGTATTCCGGGCGATAGGGGCGAGAGAAACACGGGCCAGTGAGGCAGTAGCGGATTTCTTCGTGCGAGCGGGCCGGGTCTGGCAATGGGGCTGGAAGCGACCCGAAACCATCCAGAGAAGAAGGAGTCTCTCCGATGACTGACGATCCCAAAAAGATCAATAAACGCGACTTTCTGAAAAAGGCAGGTGTCGGCGTCGCGGCCGTTGGCGCGTCCACGCTTGCCGCCCCCAGCATCGTCCGCGCGCAGTCGCCGATAAAGTGGCGTCTCCAGACCTATGCAGGTCCGGCGCTTGCCGAACATGTGATCAAGCCGTCGATCGACGCTTTCAACACCGCGGCGAATGGCGAGATGACGATCGAACTCTACACCGCCGATCAGCTCGTACCGCAGGGCGAATTGTTCCGCGCTGTCCAGAACGGCACGATCGATGCGGCGCAGAGTGACGACGACTCGATGGCGGCGCCTGTCGACGTGTCGGTCTTCGGTGCCTATTTCCCCTTCGCCTCGCGCTACAGCCTCGACGTGCCGGTGCTTTGGGAATGGTATGGCCTTCGCGAAATCTGGGAAGAAGCCTATGCCGAAGTGCCGGGCGTCACCTGGCTCAGCACCGGTTCATGGGACCCCTGCAACTTCGTGACGACGAAGCCGATCCGCAAGCTCGAAGACCTGAAGGGCTTGCGCGTCTTCACCTTCCCGACAGGCGGCAAGTTCCTTGAGCGTTTCGGCGTCGTGCCGGTGACCCTGCCCTGGGAAGACATCGAAGTCGCCATCCAGACCAACGAACTCGACGGCGTTGCCTGGTGCGGTGCAACCGAGACCTACACGGTCGGCTGGGCCGACATCAACAAGTACTACCTCACCAACAACATCTCCGGTGCATGGGCGGGTTCCTACATCGCCAACACGGAGAAGTGGGAGGCGTTGCCGGAGCATCTGAAGACGCTCTTCAAGCTCACCATCGACAGCTCGCACTACTACCGTCAGCATTGGTACTGGTGGGGTGAGGCGCATTACCGTGTCACCGGCGGCAAGCTCGAGCTCACCACCATTCCGGAATCCGAATGGAAGACGGTCGAAGACGAGGCGCTCAAGTTCTGGGATGAAATTGCCCAGAAGAGCCCGCGCAACGCGAAGGTCGTCGAAATCCTCAAGACTTACGCCGACACGATGCGCAAGGCGGGCGCCCCCTACCGCTACGGCTGACCCGCGAACACTTGCGTCGTTACATGTCGGGCTCCGCCGGAAGGCGGGGCCCGATTGTCGTTTGAAGCAGTGCTGTCATCCGATCTGACGTCGCGAAACCCTCGCGGCGTCCACATGCTTTTGACAGATAGTAAGACGTCATTATCATCTTCTTCAAACGCAGGGCACA
>JAGUWA010000094.1 GCA_020062605.1 Parvibaculum sp.
GAAGCGCGGCTGCGGGACCGGAAAATCGTGCTTGTCGACGACGTCATGACGACCGGCGCGACGGCGGAAGCCTGTTCCCGCGCGCTGCTCAAGGCGGGTGCCGCCGAGGTTTCCGTGCTCTGTCTGGCCCGGGTTGTTCCGGCAGGCGGCGCCTCTATATAGTGTGGAGTTCCTATTTCACGGAGTACCGCTCATGGCGGATGTGACCATCTACACGACCATGCTTTGCCCCTATTGCTACCGGGCCAAGGGCCTGTTGCAGCAGAAGGGCGTTTCCTTCACCGAGATCGATGTCGGCATGGACGCCGGCAAGCGGCGGGAAATGATGAATCGCGCGCATGGCCGCCATACGGTGCCCCAGATTTTCATCGGCGATACTCATGTCGGCGGTTGCGACGACCTCTATGCGCTCGACGCTGCAGGCAAGCTCGATCCCTTGCTTGCCGCCTGATCCATGAGCGCCGCCCCGCAAAGCTTCACCGCCGCCTGCGTGCAGATGCGCAGTTCCTGCGATGTCGCGGAGAATATCGCGTCGGCGTGTTCGCTCGTTTCCGAAGCGGCGGACAAGGGAGCGGACTTCGTCATGACGCCGGAGATGACGTCTCTCCTCGTTTCGAAGTCGGCCGAGCTCTTCGCCAAGGTGCGCGACGAAGCGGACGATGAGGCGCTTGCCGCCTTCCGCGGGCTTGCGAAAGAAAAGGCGATCTGGCTTCTCGCCGGGTCGCTGCCGGTCCGTCTGTCGGACGAGAAGGTCGCGAACCGCTCTTTCCTGATTTCGCCGGAAGGCGATGTCGCGGCGCGCTACGACAAGATCCACATGTTCGATGTCGATCTCGAAGGCGGCGAAAGCTACCGCGAGAGCAGGAACTACGAAGCGGGCCGCGAGGCCATCCTCGCGCGGCTTCCCTGGGGCCTCATCGGGCTCACCATCTGCTACGACATTCGCTTCCCCCATCTTTATCGCACGCTCGCTCAGGCGGGTGCCGATTTTCTCACCGTGCCCGCTGCCTTCACGCGGCAGACGGGCGAGGCGCATTGGCACACGCTGCTGAAGGCGCGCGCCATCGAGACAGGCTGTTTCGTTTTCGCGCCCGCGCAAGGCGGCAGGCACGAATGCGGGCGGGAAACCTATGGCCACAGCCTCATTGTCGCGCCCTGGGGCGAGGTGATCGCCGAGGCGAGCCATGACGAACCGGGCGTCATTCTCGCCGAGATCGACATGAGCCGTATCGCTGCCGCGCGGGGCAAGGTGCCGAGCCTGCGCCACGACCGCGGATTCAGTCTTCCCGAAATCGAATCCACGAGGCGCGTCTCATGATCCGTTACGCGCTTCTCTGCGAGAAGGACCACGAGTTCGACGGCTGGTTTCCTTCCTCGGACGATTTCGACGCGCAGGTCGCGGCGGGCGACGTTCTTTGCCCGCATTGCGGCAGTCCGAATGTGCGCAAGGCGCTGATGGCGCCCAGTATCGGCAAGAGCATCGGCAAGGCTGCATCGAAGGATGCGGCGGCGTCGACGCTCGCCGACATGGCCCAGAAGATGAGCATGATGATGCTCGCGCTGAAAAAGCATGTCGAAGAGAATTGCGACTATGTCGGCGACAAATTCGCGGAAGAGGCGCGCCGCATCCATTACGGCGAGACCGAGCATCGCGATATCTATGGCGAGGCGACGCCGGACGAAGCCCGCGAGCTGATCGAGGAAGGCGTCGAGGTCGCGCCGCTGCCGGTGGTGCCGCGCAGAAGCGCGAATTAGGTTTCCTCTTCCCCCAACCCGAACCCGTCATGGCCCGGCTTGTCCGGGCCATCCACGTCTTTGGCAGCACAGAAAGCAAGAAAGGCGTGGATGACCCGCATAAAGCGGGTCATGACGGTTAGGTTAGATTTGCGGATTCGCTTTTAAACGCCAACCCCGAACACGCCCTTGAGATACGGATTGAGAAACCGACCCTCCGGATCGAGTTCGGCCCGCACCTCAAGAAAATCCCGCCACTTCGGATAGAGGCCCGCGAAATCTTCCGCTTTCAGCGTGTTGAGCTTGCCCCAATGCGGGCGGCCGTCATGCTTGCGGAAGATCGGCTCGATCAGGCTGAAATAGGGTGTGTAGTCCTCTTCGTGAAAGCGATGCACCGCGATGGAGCAGCTCTCGCGCCTGTAGAAGGGGCTCAGCCAGATGTCGTCCGGCGCGGTGGTGCGGAACTCGATCGGGAAGAAGACCTCGACATTGTTGTCTTCGATCGTGGCGATGATCTCGCGCAGCGCCTGCGGGCCCGTTTCGCGCGGCAGGTGATATTCCATTTCGTTGAAGCGCACGTTGCGCTCGGTCGAGAGCGTCTTGTGCGAATAGTCGACGCGGGTCTCCGGCTCCATGCCGCCGAGAATCGTCTGGATCACCCAGCGCCGCGCGGAAGGCGACCAGCCGAGCCAGTCCTGCAACTGCTGCAACTGGCGAAGTCCGTCATCGTTCTCGTTCACGGGCTCGGGCGTTTCGGGCTCGTCCGTCAGGTCGTTGACGATGCCGATGGTCATGCCCGAATAGGGGACGTAGTAGAACTCGAAATTGCGGTGCTTCGCCCAGAGCTCCGGCGCGGCCTCGATCATTTCCTCGACGGGCGCGACCCAGGTGCGCTTCTTCAGCTTGTAGAGCGGGCGCGCCTGCAGCGTCGTCTCCGTCACGATGCCGAGCGCACCGAGCGACACGCGCGCCGCCTGAAAGAGGTCGGGCGTCCTTTCCGCATCGAGGTTGAGCGCTTCGCCCTCCGCCGTCATCAGCCGCATGCCTGTCACGAAGGTCGAGAGCGAACCGATATCGGCACCCGTTCCATGCGTCGCGGTCGAGATCGCGCCCGCGATCGTCTGCTTGTTGATGTCGGGCATGTTGTCGAGCGCGAGGCCGTTTTCCGCGAGCAGCGCTCCCGTCGCGCCGAGCCGCGTTCCCGCCTTGAAGGTCGCGAGATCGGAAGAGCACAC
>JAGUWA010000075.1 GCA_020062605.1 Parvibaculum sp.
GCCCTCGCGCACCGCTTCGATGTCGAGCCCCATCAGATAGGCAGGCAGCAGCCCCACATTGGTGAGCACGGCATAGCGCCCGCCGACGCCCGGATCGTGTTCCAGCGTCGGAAAGCCTTGCGCTTCCGCAAGCGCGCGCAGCGGGTTCGGCTTGCCGTTCTTCGCGGGCTCGGTCAGCACCGCGAAGTGATGCTTCATGTATTTTGCGCCGCCCGCCTCCGCGATGGCGCTCATCGCCGAAAGCGTCTGGATCGCGGGCTCGACCGTTCCGCCCGATTTCGAGACGACGAGGAAGCGCGTGGTGCGCAGATCCGCGTTCGAAAACACGGCATCCATCGTCGCGGCATCGAGATTGTCGGGGATGTGGATGCGAACGCCCTTCTGGATATTCGCCTGTGTGCCCCAGCCGGTAAGCTGCGCCAGCGCCTGCGCGCCCAGAGCCGAACCGCCGATGCCGAAAATGAAAATATCCGTCGTGTCGTTGCGCAGCCCTTCGGCCACCTCCTCGATCCGCGCGAAGTCGTCGCGGCGCGCGGGCACGAGGAGCAAGGGCAGGTCGCCGCTTTCATGCGCCTTGCGCAGCCAGGAAAGCGCCTCTTCGGCGCGCGCGAGCGCCTTGCCATAGCTTTCGCGCGAAAGGCCGCCACCGCCTATTGCCTCGGCAAAGCAATTATCCAGAGACTGGCGGTAAGGCAGGTCGGTATCGGCCATGTACTCGTTCCAACATTCCGGAGAAGACCCATGCGACCGGAATCGCGAGGCCAGGGGGAGAGCGTAACAAGAACGGAAACACCCGGGAAGCCGAGGCGGTTCCCTCAGTGATGGCCTTCCGTGGGCCCGCCCGGCGGAGGGGGCGCCATGTCGTCCGTCGCGGGCAGTCCTTCCGGCTCGGGCGAGAGGTTCGGCTTGCCCACGATCGTGACCAGAAGCTCGTCCGGCTTCAGCAGCCGCCTTGCGACGCGCGCCACATCTTCGCGCGTCACGGCCTCGATCAGCGCGTTCCTGTTGTCCACGTAATCGATGCCATAACCGGCAATCTGGATGCCGAGAAGCTGGTTCGCAATGGAGCGGTTCGAGGTGAAGCGGAGTGGATAGGAGCCGGTCAGATAGGTCTTCGCGTCGTCGAGCTGATCGGCCGTCACCCCCTCTTCCGCCATGCGCGCCATCTCCTTGCGGATGAGCGACAGCGTCTGGCCGACGCGTTCGTTCTTCGTGCCGACCTGGCCGAGCAGCATCGCGGCGCTATCCATCGGATAGAGATAGGTGCCGATCGAATAGGCAAGGCCGCGCTTCTCGCGCACTTCCTCGGTGAGGCGCGAGGAAAAGCTGCCGCCGCCGAGAACGTAGTTCATCACATAGGCGGGAATGAAATCCGGATCCTCGCGCGCAACGCCCTCGAGGCCGAACATCACGATGCTTTGCGGAAAGTCGCGCACCACGACCGTGACCTCGCCGTCCTTCTTCACCTCGACCCTGGGAATTTCCGGAACCTCCGCCTCCTGCGGCAAGGCGCCGAAGGTGCGGTCGAGAAGCGCGCGCAATTCGGAAGGGGTGACCGGGCCTACAACCGCGATCTTCAGATTGTCCCTGGCGAGCGCCTTCTTCGTGTAGGCGACAAGATCGTCGCGTGCGATCGCCGCGATGCTTTCCGGCGTTCCCTCTCCGTCACGGGCATAGGGATGATCGCCGAAGGCAGCCTTGTACCAGCCGTTCGAGGCGATCCAGTCGGGCGACTGGCGGTTGCGCGCGATGGAGGTTGCGATCTGCCCGCGGATACGTTCAACCGCGTCCTCGTCGAAACGCGGCGCGGATATCGCCATCGCGAAGAGTTCGAACGCCTCTTCCCTGTGGTTTGCGAGCGTCGTCAGCGTGCCGTTGAAATAGTCGCTGTCGGCGGAGAACGACATGCGCGCGGCAATGTCCTGCATGCGCATCTGGAATTCGGCCGAGCCAAGCTCGCCCGCACCTTCGTCCAGCAGGCCCGACACCATATGGGCGAGACCGGTCTTGCCTTCCGGGTCGGTGGCCGAGCCGCCTTTCCAGGCAACCTCCATCACCACCACGGGGACCGAGTCCTCCTGCACGAGCCAGGCTTCGATGCCGCCGGGGCTCACCACACGCTCGATGTCCATCGCGCGCGCGGGCAGCACGGCGACGAGGCAGAAACAGAGAGCCGCGATCGCGGCGCGGACAATATGCCGGTCGATGCCCGCCATCAGGAACGCCCTCCCGGCAGCAACTCACCCGTCACGGAATGCGTGCCGGCAAGAACCGACTTTGCCGCCTCCAGCACGTCCTCTTTCGTTACCTCGCGCACGCGGTCGGGCCATTCGTGAATTTCCTCCACGCTCATGCCCGTCATCAGACCCTCGCCATAGGCATAGGCCATGGTCCGCTGGTTGTCGCGCGCGTAGACGGCGCCGGCGACGATCACGGTCTTTGCCCGCTCGATCTCCTCGTCGGTCACACCCTCTTCGAGAAGCCGTGCAACCTCCTGCTCGACCGCGGCCTCGACGGCATCGAGATCGCCGCCCACCTGGGGTAGTGCATAGAAGCCGAACTTGCCTCCGTCGAGGCGGCTGCCCTCGTACCAGCTGCTCACGGCCGTTGCGACGCCTTGCTCCACGACCAGCGCGCGATAGAGGCGGCTTGTGGTTCCGCCGCCGAGAACCTGGGCGAGGACGTCAAGCGCCGCGCCCTTTTCGGCCCCTGCACCCGCATAGCCGGGCGCGGGATAGAATCTGATCCATGTCGCCTCGTCCACGCGCGGGTCGCGCCGCGTCACGCGCTTGTCCTCCGCCGGCGATACGATCTCCGTCCGCTTGCGCAGAAAGGTCGGCGCGCGTTCCGCGATACCGCCGTAATATTTCTCGGCGAGCGGTTTCAGTTCCTCGGCCGTCACGTCTCCCGCGACGATCAGGGTGGCGTTGTTCGGCGTGTAATAGCGATTGTAGAAGTCCAACGCATCTTCGGTGCCGAGCGCGGCGATTTCCGCCTTGTGCCCGATGATGTCGCGACCGTAAGGGTGATCGCCATAGAGCGCGGCGTTCATCTCGGACTGAAGCTCGGCGGCGGGTTCGTTCTCGATCCGCATGCGCAATTCCTCGAGCACCACGTCGCGCTCGGGAAGAACCTCGGCATCGGTAAGCTTGAGGTTGCTCATGCGATCCGCCTCCATTTCCATGACGAGAGGCAGGCGGTCCTTTGCGATGACCTGGAAATAGGCCGTGAAGTCATAATGCGTGAAGGCGTTGTCCTGCCCGCCATTGCGCGCGACGATCCGCGAGAACTGACCGGGCTCGATCTTGTCCGTTCCCTTGAACATCAGATGCTCGAGGAAATGCGCGATCCCGGTCTTGCCCGGCGTCTCGTCGGCGGCGCCGACCTCATAC
>JAGUWA010000349.1 GCA_020062605.1 Parvibaculum sp.
ACGCTGAGTTCAACCTGCAGGGAAACCGAATGCTCGACCGTCTTCGCCTTCTTCCGACCGTCATTCTTTGCGCCTCGCTGTTGCTGGTGCTGAAGCTCGCCGATCTTGCAACCGGCGGCGAGGGCAGCGCGACGATCTCGGCGATCTCGATTGCCCAGGCCAGCGCGCCCGAGGAGAAATCCGGCGAAGAGCCCGAGGCGCATGGTGAGGCGGCGGCTCATGGCGACGCGGCGTCCGGCGAGGCGGAGGGCGAGACGGCAGCCGTTACGCCGCCGGCGCAGGTTCCCGCCGCCGAACCGGAAATCAGCAAGTCCGAGCGCACGGTGTTGCAAAGCCTGGCGTCGCGGCGCAAGGAACTCGATACCCGTGCCGGGGAACTCGACACGCGTGAGCAACTTCTCGCGGCCGCCGAAAAACGCGTCGAGGAACGGATCGCCGAGCTGAAGGACATCGAAGCGCGAATCAATGAGCGGATCGGCGCGGAAGACGAGGCGAACGAGGCGCGGATCGCCGGGCTTGTGTCGATGTACGAAACCATGAAACCGAAGGATGCGGCCCGCATCTTCGAACGGCTCGACATGGGCGTGCTGCTCGACGTGGTGATGCGGATGCAGCCGCGGAAGATGGCTGCGGTGCTGGCCGCCATGGATCCCGTCGTGGCACAGGACCTCACCGTCGAACTTGCAACCGGCGACCGGCTTTCCGGAATCCGGACGGGGGAGAGCGCGGATGAGGCCGAGACGCCGGCCGAGGTGCTTCCCGGCGGCGAAAAAGCCAGCTAATCCGCCCTTTTGCTTCCGCACCCTTAAGTCCCACTTAACCGGCCATGCCTAGACTGCACGATGACGGCAGAAAGCCGTCATTCGTGGGCAGAAGCTTTTGGGACGCAGCGGCGTGACTCGATCTCACCGAAATTCAGAGCAGCAGGAGAAGGTCCGCATGCGCATTCGCGCTTTGGCGGCGATTGCCACCCTGTTCCTGCTCGCTGCCGCACTTGCGCCCGCGGCCCGCGCCGCCGAAGCCACGACGCTGTCGCTCAGCGAACGGGACGGCTATGGCCGCATGGTCTTCACGTTTCCGGGCAAGGTCCCCGGCTATCGCGCCGCGATCAACGCCGGCATTCTCGTTCTTCAGTTCGACAAGCCTTTCAATGCGGATACGGAGGAATTCGTCCGGCAGATGCCGCGCTATGTTGCGCTGGCCCGGCAGGACGGCGACAAGGGTACCATCCGCCTCGCGCTGACGACGGATTTCTGGCTCGATACGAAGCAGGCCGAGAACTCCGTCTATGTCGACCTCATGCCGCCCAGCTGGAGCGGCAAGCCGCCGCCTTTGCCTGCGGATGTGCAGGCGCGACTGGATGCGGCCAGGGAGAAGAAGCGGGCGGAGGAGGAGGCGGAGCTTGCGGCCAAGGCGCTGGGTGTCGAGAAGCCCACGATCGAAGAGCCGGGCCTTGCCGTGCGTGTCGCGGCGCGCGAGGGCATGACGCGGCTCGTTTTCGACTGGAACCAGCCGGTTCTCTATTCGCTTGTGGAGCGGGAGGGCCTTGCCACCATTACGTTCGACCGCTCGGCGCGAGTGGACCTCGCGCCGCTGCGTGCCGACCCGCCACCCTATCTCAGTCATGCGAGCGCTCTCGAACATGACGGCAGGCTTGCCATTGTGCTGACGCTGAAACCCGGCGTGAGTGTGAGCGACTTCCGCGAGGATATGGCCGTGGTGCTGGACCTGAAGCCTTCGGGCGGCAGCATCGCCCCGGCAGCGCAGACAACGGCCGACGAACTCACCTCGTCGCACACCTACGGCGCGGAGGAGGCGGATAGCGAGAAAGACGCCCACGGCCCGACGAGTATCCTGCCGAAGGCGGCGCATACTGAAGCCGAAGAGGGCGCGGAAGCACAGGCGGAGGCGGCATCGCCGGAGGATACCTCCGAGGCGCGGCACGCAACCAATCCGCTGCCCCAGGGGTCAAGGCCCGAAGGCAAGGCGGTGGTACATTTCGCCCCCGGCCGAAGCGGAACCGACATCCTCGTCGAATGGCCGGAGCCCGTGGGCACCACCGTCTTTGAAAGGGCGGACAGGCTCTGGATCGTGTTCGATGTGGCGCTGCCGCTCGATATGACGGATGCAACGCCGGAAAAGCTCGGCTCGTTCGGCACGCCGGAGGTTCTGACCTTCGAGGAAGGGACTGCGCTTGTCGTGCCACTGAGCGAAAGAGTGCTGATCGGCGCCGTGGAGGAGGGCGCGTCCTGGCGCATCTCCGCGGGAGAGACGCTGACCACCACGGGACGGCCGGTTTCACTTTCGCGAAGCTGGCGCGAGGACGGGCGCGGCAGCGTTGCGTTCGATCTCAAGGCCACGCGCAAGATACTGAGGATGCGCGATCCGCTTGTCGGCGATGACATCGTCGTGGCGACGGCGCGCGGCCCCGTGCAGTCCATGCAGACGCCGCGGAGCTTCGTCGAATTTCAGGCTTTGCAGACGGCACAAGGTATCGCCATTGTGCCCGTGGCGGACGATGTGAATGTGGCGGCGGCGCCCAACAGCGTGATCGTGACGCGGCGCGATGGGCTTGTGCTGTCGGCCGGCGGTGGCGGTCCCGAAGCATCAGAGGCGGAAGGCACTTCGGTTGCGGCAGTAAAGGCGCCAGCCGAGATGCATTTCGCGGAATGGCGCAATGCGCCCGGCGAAACCTTCACCGAGCGGCGGCAGTATTATCTCGGCCGGCTTGCGAATGCGCGAACGCAGGAGATGGGCGATCTGCGCTTTGCCTATGGCCGCTTCCTGCTTGGCTATGGACTCGCGCAGGAGGCGCTGGCTGCCTTCGCAGGGGCCCTCGAGGCCGAACAGAAATTCGTGAACGACCCCGCCTTCCGCGCGGCGAAGGGCGTCGCAAACGTGTTGAGCGGACGTTACGTCGAGGCCATTGCCGATCTTTCGGCGACCGGCCTTGAAAACGCCCCCCACGCCGCGGCATGGCGAGGCCTTGCGCGTGCGGAACTCGGGCATTGGGAAGAAGCCCGCGCGCAATTCGGACTCGCGGGCGCCATTCTCGACGCTTTCGACGATGAGTTGCGCACGCGATTCAGGACAGGAGCCGCCGTCGCGGCCCTCAGGGGCGGCGACGTCAACTCGGCCGAAGCCTATGCGGCGGGTTTTCCGGCGGCGCCGATGAGCAGAAAGGCAGAGGCTGAAATTCTGCTCGTCCGCGCCATGACGGACGATGCGCGTTCGGGCGGAGTATCGGCGTTGGCGCGATACGACGCGGCGATCGAAACCGGTTATCCGCCGGTTGCGGCGCGTGCCAGGTTCGGGAAGGCGATGCTGCAGCACAAGCGCGGCGAGATCGATGGGGAGACCTTCGCGAAAGAACTCGAAAGCCTGCGCTATGCATGGCGCGGAGATGCGCTCGAACTCGAGGTCCTGACGCGGCTCACGGCATTCCGGCTCGAAGAGGGAGAGATCGGCGAAGCGCTGAAGCAGATGCAGACGGCGACCGCGAACTATCCCGACAGCGAGGAAGCGCACAAGATGAATGTGCGGATGTCCGATATCTTCGCGGACTATTTCCTCAGTGACGCCATCGAGGAAATGGACCCGGTGCAGGCGCTCGCCCTTTTCGACAGTTTCAAGGATCTGACGCCGATCGGGCAGAGGGGCGATGAAATGATCCGCGCTCTGGCGGAGCGGCTCGTCGAGGTCGACCTGCTGACGCAGGCAGAGCAGTTGCTCGACTATCAGGTCGCAAACCGCCTTCACGGCGGCGTCGCCAAGGCGCAGGTCGCGGCACGGCTTGCCTCGATCTACCTGATCGATCAGAAGCCGGAGCAGGCACTCGCGGCGCTCCGGGCGACAAAGCAGAACCTCCTGCCGGAGGCGCTTGCCGAGCGGCGCATGCTCCTGGAAGCGCGGGCGCTGGCGGAGAGCAAGCAGTACGACAATGCGCTCGATCTGCTGGAAGGCCGGAAGGACAATATCTCGGCGCGGCTCCGGGCGGATACGCTCTGGGATGCGGGACGCTGGCCGGAAGCGGGCGCTTCGATCGAAATGTTCCTCGGCGAAAGCTGGAAGCACGACCAGACGCTGGACGATGAGACGCGGCTTCTCGTGATGCGCGGCGCCATCGCCTATTCGCTCGCAGGCGATGAGAACGGGCTGTCGAGGTTCAGGGCGAAATTCGGAGAGGCGATGAGCGTGAGCCCGGATGCGAGCGCCTTCGCGGTCGTCTCCGAGCCCATCGTGGAGCAGGGGGTGGCCTTCCGGGAAATGACGAGCCGGATCGCGTCTGTCGATACGCTCGAGCGCTTCCTGGCGTCGCTGCGGGTCGAGGGGACACCGGCGCTCAACTGAGCGCCGGCAGAGGTTCCGCCCGCTTCCTCAGGTACCGAAGCTCTGCACCAGGCTGCCCGCAATCAGCGACCAGCCGTCGACCAGCACGAAGAAGATCAGCTTGAAGGGCAGCGAGATGATGATCGGTGGCAGCATCATCATGCCCATGGACATGAGAACGGACGCGACCACCATGTCGATCACGATGAAGGGCAGGAAGACGAGGAAGCCGATTTCGAAGGCGCGGCGGAGCTCGCTGATCATGAAAGCCGGAACCAGTACCTGAAGGCCAATTTCCTCGGCCTGTTCGGGCTCGGGCGCATTGGAAAGGTCAACGAAGAGCTGCAAGTCGGCCTTGCGGACCTGCTTCAGCATGAAAGCCTTGAAGGGCACGCTGGCGCGATCGAAGGCCTCGCCCGTTTCCATCTGCTGGTTCATCAGCGGCTCGACACCTTCTTCATAGGCGGCGGTGAAGGTCGGCATCATGACGAACGCGGTGAGGAAGAGCGCAAGGCTGACCAGCACCGCATTTGGCGGCGACTGCTGCATGCCGAGCGCCGTGCGCAGGAGGCCGAGCACCACGATGATGCGCACGAAGGACGTCACCATGATGAGGATCGACGGCGCGAGACTCAGGATCGTGACGAGCGCAACGATCTGGACGACATGATCGGTGAGACCGAGCCCGTCCGACAGGTCGACCTGGATGGTTTCGGCGGCGGCCGGATGCGCGAAGGCGAAGCTCAGCGCCACGAGACCGAGCGTGCAAAAGAGACGCGAGAGGGTGACCGCCTTCATGGCGGCGGCGATTTTCCGGGGCAGGACGATCACGCGCGGCGCTCCTTGATGAATTCCACGATGCGCTGGAACTGGACGACATGAGACGGCAGCGTCATCTGAGCCGGTGCGGTCGCGCCCGTTTCGGGCTGTTCCGTTTCGACGGGAACCGGGGCGTCGATGCCTGCCTCGATGAGGAGGGGATGTTCGCCGCCGGTCAGGATCAGATGTTCCTTGCCGTCGCGGCGGATCAGCAGAAGACGATGCTTCGCGTCGACAGCCTTCACCTCGACGATGCCGAGGCGGCGCTGGCCACCGATGGCGGAGGCGCCGGGCACCAGACCGAGCTTGCGCGCGAGGATCGCGCAGACACCGATCAGCCCAAGGATGAATGCAAGCGCCGCAACGAACCGGAAGATTTCCGAGAAGTCCATACTGGATTTACCCCCACAGGAAACGGCCAGAGACCGTCCGTCATGGGGAAGAATTTGCCGCGTCACGCTTAATGCCGGGTTAAGGGCGGGAGAAACCGGGCGCTTCTCTGGTTACCCGTTTGTGAACGAACCCGGTCATTCTTGCCGCGTTAGCACGATCTTAACGCTCGGGCGCAACACTCGACCCTGCCGCCAAGGAATGCGTGGCTTCTAGTCCCGGCCGTTTGATCGCTCAGAAGGAGTGTTCGGAGAGCCGGTCGCGGGGGCACGCGGGCAATGGCAATCGGCGATCTTCCCATCTTCGAAATGATGAAGCAGCGGATGCAGTGGCTGACCGCGCGGCAGCAGGTGCTCGCGCAGAACGTCGCCAATGCCGACACGCCGGGCTACACGGCGCGCGATCTCAAGCAGCTCGATTTCGGTGCGATGGTGGAGCGGAGCGGCCTCGCGCTTCGTCCCGCCGCAACGCAGGCAGGCCATATCGGCAGTCCGGTCACGGGCAGCGGACGGAGCCTTCACACCGGCCAGGCGACGGGCGGTGAGGTCGTCAAAAATCCTGATTTCGAGACCTCGCCCACGGGCAATTCCGTGGTGCTGGAGGACCAGATGATCAAGGTCGCGCAGAACCAGATGGATTACCAGACGGTGACCGGCCTCTATTCGAAGAGCCTCGGGCTCATCAAGATCGCACTCGGCCGTAGCTGAGGCGGACTGAAAGGAAGAGACTCAACATGAGCGCCATGGACCTGATCAAGTCGATGATGGTGGCGGCCTCCGGGCTCAAGGCCCAGAGCGGGCGCATGCGCATCATCGCCGAGAACATCGCGAATGCGGATTCGACCGCGCGTGTGCCGGGCGGCGATCCCTATCAGCGCAAGATCGTGACCTTCGAGGACAAACTCAACCGGGAGATCGGAGCGCACACCGTGACGCTCGGCCGGCCGGTGCGCGACAATGCCGAATTCGGGCTCAAATACATGCCGGGTCATCCGGGCGCCGACGAGAACGGTTATGTGAAGACGCCGAACGTCAACGGCATGATCGAGGCGATGGACATGCGCGAGGCGCAGCGCAGCTACGAGGCCAACCTCAATCTCATCCAGGCATCCCGCCGTATGATCTCGCAGACGATTGACATTCTGCGCAAGTGACGGCTGAAGCGAGGGGAGCTCGATCGACATGACGACCATTCCGGCATCGACAGTGCTCAACGCCTATGCCCGCGCCGCGGGGATGGGCTCCGGCAACCAGACGCCGCAGGCCGGCGCCGCAAAGGATGCAGCCGGCGGCTTCGGCGACATGCTGAAGCAGGCGATCAACGAAAGCGTCGAGACGTCCAAGGGTGGCGAACAGAAGATGGCGGCCGTTACGGGCGGCACCAGCGGCAACATCGTCGACGTGGTGACGGCGGTGGCCGAGGCCGAGACGACGCTGCAAACGGTTGTGACCGTGCGAGACAAGGTCATCACGGCTTATCAGGAAATCATGCGCATGCCGATCTGACGGCAGCGACGGGGGCAAATAACAAAAATGACGGGACCTGAAATTCTCGACCTCGCGCGGCAGGCGAT
>JAGUWA010000293.1 GCA_020062605.1 Parvibaculum sp.
CTTCGTCGAGCCGTGCGTTGGACCGATGGACGACGACATTCGCCGCCCATGGCGCGTCCTTGGCCGTCAGTCCGGACGTAATCCGGTCGAGCCATTCATCGAGATCGGCGACGGTGCGCGCGTTCGGTGTCAGGAAGGTGCCGATAACACCCTCCCTGCATGCGGCGAGCACAAGCTCCGGTCCGGAAATCAGAAACATGGGCGCGGCGACGAGCGGCAGCTTCAGGCGCTCCCGCCACTCTCCGATCCGGTCCTCCATTGGCATCTTCCCCCGAATCCTCTTTTTGACGAGGATAGCAGGAGAGGGGCCCGCATGCGTCAGAACTTCATGCTGAGGCTCGCCCTGCCAACTATTTTTCTTCGATCCACCAGGTGCTGCTGCGGTATCCGTAGAGCGACGTCCGTTCCGGAATCTTTACCTTCTTCCACAAGGCGAGCCATTGATCGGGCTGATGGAAGAGGGGAATCATGTAGGCGCCGGAGAGAAGAACCCGGTCCATTGCCCGCACCGCTGCAATGAACTCCTCGCGGCTCCGCGCTTCCAGCATCGCGACAATCATTGCGTCTACCGCGGGCTCCTTCACCCCCATGTAATTTCGCGTCCCCGGAACATCCGCAGCCTCCGAACCCCAGTAGAAACTCTGTTCGTTGCCTGGCGACAGGGATGAAAACCAGCTGTTGAAAATCATGTCGTACTGATAGTTGCTGCGCCGCTCCTGATACTGGCTCGGATCGACATTACGCACCGCTGCTTCCACGCCGACGCGCCTTGCCATTCGCGCGTAGGTCAGGGCGAGGCGTTCCTCGGCGGGTGTCGCAACCAGAATTTCGAAGGCAAGCGGCCGTCCGGTCCTTGCGTTCGTCATGCGTCCGTCCAGGACTTCAAAGCCCGCCTCACGGAGCAGCGCGACGGCGCGCATGCGGTTCTCGCGGTCCTGGCCCGAAGGGTCGCCTTTGGGAGCCTGCCAGCCATTCGTCATGATGTCGGGGGTAACCGCTCCCGGAAAGGGCGCGAGCAGCGCGCGTTCGCGTGCACTTGCTTCGCGTCCATGCGACCCGAGTTCGGAATTATCGAAGAAGCTCTGCGTCCTGACATAGGCGCCGTAATAGAGATTCCTGTTCACCCATTCGAAGTTGAAAAGCTGGATGAGCGCCTCACGCACGCGGCGGTCGGCGAAGAGGGGTCGCCGCGTATTGAAGACGAGGGCGTACATGCCGGAAGGCATGCCGCTTTCGAAGATTTCCTTGCGTACCTTTCCTGCCCGCAGGGCGGGGAAATCGTACCCTGTCGTCCAACGGCCCGGATCGTCCTCGGGGCGGGCATGATAGATGCCGGTCTTGAACGCTTCGAAGGATGCATTGGCATCGCGAAAATACTCGTAGGTGAGCCGGTCGATATTATTCTGTCCGACATTCACCGGGAGTGCGGCGCCCCAGTAGTCCGGGTCGCGGCGATAGACGATGCGGGAACCGGGATCAATTTTTTCGACGAAATATGGACCGCTTCCGACCGGCGTGTCGAAACCCGCATCTCCGAAGTCCCGCTTCTCGTATACATGCTTCGGAATGATCGGCATGAGGCCCAGAATGAGCGGGATTTCGCGGTCGCGTTCGGCCCCGAAAACGAACCGCACCTTGCGCGGCCCAAGCTTCTCGATCTTCTCGACTTTCGAATAATAGGTCTTGTAGTTCGGACGCCCCTTGTCCCTCAGCGTTTCGAGGGAATAGATCACGTCGTCGGCCGTCACGGGCTCGCCGTCGGAAAAATGCGCCCTGGGGTTGAGCGAGAAGGTCACGGAGCTTCTGTCGTCCGGCATCTCGACCGTCTCCGCCAGCAAGCCGTACAAGGTGAACGGCTCGTCATAGCCGCGCGCCAGCAAGCTTTCGAACACATGCTCGCGCAAGCCGATGGCGGCTGTACCCCTTACGATGAATGGGTTGAGGCTGTCGAAGGAGCCGGTGGCACCGAAGACGATGGAACCGCCTTTGGGCGCGTCCGGATTGACGTGGTTGAAGTGAGGAAACCCCGGCGGATAAAGAGGCTCGCCATGCATGGCGATTGCATGGCTGGCGGCGGCAGACGGAAAAGCCCCGCCAAACAAAGCGATCAGGCCGACAAGGGCCGCAGACAAGCCTCTTCCCGGCAGCAAAAGGAAATTCATCGGCGCATCCCGCTTCCCGGTGCGTGACCGGACGTGGTTAAGACCTGCAGAGTTAAGCAAATCCGCCGATTCTTCAAAGATTCCCGGTGCCTTCTTTATGCCGAAATGCGAGGGTACCGCTCTATGCAGGTCGCGACGGTGACCGGCAGAAATGCTTTGTTCAGATCCCGAAAGGACTTCAATCATGCTACTTCGACGCTTGCTTTCCGGCGTCGCCGCTGCGGCTTTCATCGCTGGTGCCGGCCTCGTCCCGGCCAGCGCGCAGAGCGAAGGCGCCCAGCCCGAAGCCGATATCAAGAGTTTCGGCACCTGGAGCACCCGCTGCGAGAAGAACGAGGCAGGCGCCGAGCAGTGCCATGCCTTTGTCGACGTCCGGATTGGCGAAGACAAGCAGCGCATCGCCTATGTCGGGATCGGCTACAGCCCGAAGGACGTCAACGAAGACGGCAAGCAGGACCTGTTCATCTTCGCCATCACGCCGCTTGGAACATTCCTGCCGGCGGGTATCGGCTGGAACGTGGACGACAAGGAAAAGTTCAGCCAGCAATTCCTGTATTGCCTTCCCGGCGGGTGCCAGACCGAAATACTCCTGACGAAGGAGCGGCTGGACGCGATCAAGAACGGCAGCGAGATGAAGGTCACCTTCCGTCTGGTAGGGAAGGGCGACGTGAATGTGCCGGTGAAGCTCGACGGCGTCTCCAAGGCAATTGCGGCGGTACCTGTACCGAAGTCCTGACGGATCAATCGGTTCGTGACGGCGAGAACACGCTCCGGAGCCATCCGAGAGTCGTGTTCTCCCGCAGGATATAGCGCATCAGATTATCCATATCGCGCTCAAGCCTTTCGGGGTCCCGAAACAGCGACGACCGCCTCCTGAATTCGCGCGCTGGATCTAGTTCCCGCACCACGCGAGCCGGGTTGCCGGCCGCGATACAGTTGGCAGGAATGTCCTGCGTAACCACGGCGCCGGCGCCAATGATGCTGTTCTCGCCGATCGTGACGCCTTTGCCCACGATCACACACACACCCAGCCAGACGTTTTCGCCGATCCTGATCGGCTTGTGCTTGCCGAGTTCGGCCGTGCGGTCGTACGTGTCGTGCCAGTCCGAATCCGAGATGTAGCAGTTGCTCGCAATCATCGTGTCGCTGCCGATGACGATTTCCTCGGACGCGACAATGTGCGTTCCCGGACTGATGAGCACGCAGTCTCCGATGACGATGCGACCCTCGCGCTCGCCGGTGCGCCATGTCGCGAGACGCACGAGACCGCCATGGGAAGCGTGCAGATGCAGATGGCTGCCTGCCCTGATCCCGGCGCCCCATATCTCTATGTTGCGCGGGCTCGACACGTCCATGCCCGGTCCCACGGCATCGAAGGCCGGTACGATAAAGCGGTTCACATAGAACCTGTTCCAGCCATCCAAGATCCTGCGGATCAGATAGGTTCGTCTGTCTCGCCGCAATCTGCTGCCCCTCTAACCGCCGTGCGTCTTCGCGCACCTCTCCGGAAAACGATCTAGCACGGTTCTGGAGGGAATCAGTGCGCGGATTTTGCGCGGACCGAATAGAAGCCATCCTTCATCGGCCCGAAGAGTTCCTGCACCTGGGGATGGCGCACGGGTTCGCCAGATTCATCCGGCAGCAGGTTCTGTTCGGAAACATAGGCGACGTATTCCGTGTCCGAGTTCTCGGCCAGAAGGTGATAGTAGGGCTGGTCCTTGCGCGGCCGGACTTCCTCGGGAATCGACTGCCACCATTCCTCGGTATTGTTGAAAGTCGGATCGACGTCGAAGATCACGCCCCGGAAGGGATAAAACCTGTGCCGGACGACCTGTCCGATCCTGAACTTTGCTTCCCGGTTAACTTGCATGGCCGGCTTCCGTTTCTCGAAACATACGTGACTGTAACAGCTTGGCCCCGCCGGGAAAAACCATTGGCATAACAGGGAGTTGCGACGCAGCATTGCCATTCGGGAACAAATGCCCCATATGGCGGCTATCGAAATCTCACCCACTCGAGGAAAAATCCATGAGCCGTTCCGTGGCCCCCTTGTTCGAGCCCTTTATACTCAACGGGCTCGAGTTGCCCAATCGCGTCGTCATGGC
>JAGUWA010000344.1 GCA_020062605.1 Parvibaculum sp.
CGGGCGCGACGGCGGTGATCCAGCCCGGCGGCTCGATGCGCGACGACGAAGTGATCGCGGCGGCCGACGAGAAGGGCCTCGCCATGGTCATGACGGGCATGCGCCACTTCCGGCACTGAGGACAAAGCGAACGATTTACTGAGCTGTTCTCTTTTTCACCGTCATGGCCCGGACAAGCCGGGCCATGACGGTTTTCAAATGATTTTCAGACGGTGGGAATCGGCAGTCTCAGTGAACGACACTTGTCGCGCGCTCTTCCTTGACGAAGAGGAAGAGCAGGAGACCGGCCAGGATCATCGGCGCTGTCACCATCAGGCCGAAGCGCTGGCTCTGCGTCGCCTCGGTGACGATGCCGATGAGAAGCGGCGCGATCCAGGCCGTCGCCTTGCCGACAAGCGCGAAGAGGCCGAAGAACTCCGTCATCATTTCCTTCGGCGAGATGCGCGCCATCATGGTGCGGCTCGACGCGATGACCGGCCCGACCATCATGCCGAACAGGCCGACTGTCAGCAGGAAGAGCTGCTGCGGCAGCGTCGAGAAGGCTTTGGCGTCCGGCGCGACGGCGACTTCCACGACATAGAAGATCCGGTCGCGGTCGAAGGAGAGCAGCAGCATGAAGGTGAGGAGGACGCCGACAAGCGCCCAGACCAGCGTGCGCTTCGATCCGATCCTGAGATCCACCCAGCCGCCGACGAAAGCGCCGAAGGCGGCAAAGAGCGTCACCCAGATGCCATAGACGGCCATTTCCATCGCGCCCCAATGGAAGAGCGACGCCGCAAGAATGCCACCAAAGACGAAGATCGCTGTCATGCCGTCATAGAAGATCATGCGTGCGACGAGATAGAGCCCGACATTGCGGAAATGGCGCACGGAGCGGATCGTGCTCCACAGGCGCATGACGCCTGCCTTCGCCGCTTCGCGCCGCCCGAGCCCACGCCCCTTCTGGTCCGGCACGAGGAAGAGAAGCGGCAGCATGAAGACGACGAACCAGAGGCCCGAGATCGGGCCGACGATGCGATCCGTCTCATGCGCCTCTTTCGAGAGACCGAACAACGGCGCGTCCGGAATGAAAGGCGCCTGCACTTCGCCCGGCAGCTGCAGCAGGAGAAGCACGAGAACAAGCGCGACGATGGCGGCGAGCTGCCCGACGCCGATGCCGATGCCCGACAGAAGACCGATGCGCCGGTCGGACGCGATGGTCGGCAGCATGGCGTTGGCGAAGATGATGGTGAGCTCCATGCCGATGGCGGCAATGATGAGCGCGATGGCAACCGGCAGCAGCGGCTGTCCCGGCACGGCGAACCAGAGGCCGAAACAACCCGCCGCGCAGAACAGCATGGAAAAGACGATCCAGGGTTTGCGCGGGCCCGCCGCATCCGCCATGGCGCCCAGCAGCGGGCTCATGAGCGCGATGGAAATGCCGGAGACCGCCTGCACATAGCCCCAATAGGCCTGGCCCTGAATGGGGTTCGCGGCAAGGACGCCGGTGAAGAAGGGAGGAAACAGAAAGATGGTGATGAGCGAGAAATAGGTCTGGTTCGCCCATTCGTAGAGCACCCAGGCACCCTGCGCGACGTTCGAGGCCGGTTCTCTGCCGCCCGTATCGTGCGGCGGCTGCAATTCGGGTACGGCTCCTTCGATCACGATACTCATTCGGCAGCCTCCGCCCGTTCTTCCCTGACGAACAGCATACCGGCAAGTCCGATGCCGAGAAGCAGAAGAATGGAGGCGAAACCCGCGCGCTGGCTCTGAAAGAGATGTGTCGCCGCGCCGACGATCGAGACGAGGATCGCGCGCTTCGAACCGAACGTGTCGTCGAGCCAGCCGCCGAAGAAACCGCCGCCGACGGCGAAGATCGACAGCACGATCCCGTAGACGGTGAGCGTGAGCGCGCCCCATTTGAAAACGCCCGCCGCATAGACGCCGCCAAAGACGAGCACCGCCGTTTTGCCGTCATTGTAGAACATGCGCGCGGCAAGATAGATCGCGATGTTGCGGTAGTGGCGGAGTTTTCGGACGGTGCCGACGACGGAACCGAAGCCGCGCCGGATCGCCTTGCCGACTGGCACCCGCTCCCCTTTCACATCGGGCGTCCACAGAAGCAGCGGCAGCGAGAAGACGAGCAGCCAGACGGCGACGATGGGTCCGGAAATGCGGCTGTTTTCATGCGCGCCTGCATCGATGCCGAAGAGAGGCACCTCGGGCACGAAGCTCCAGCCGACCGCGCCGGGCAGCATGAAGGCCCAGAGCATGAAACAGAGAATGATGAGCGCCCCGCCATTGCCGAGCGCGAGGCCGAGACCCGACAGAAAGCCGATCCGCTCATGCGGCGCGACCGCGGGCAGCATCGAATTGTGAAAGACGGCGGAGAATTCGAAGGCGACGGCGATCAGGACGATGAGCGCGGCGATGGTGAAAACGGACAGGCCGGCCTCGCCCGGCATGGCCCACCAGAGCGCGAAGATGCCGGGCACCATGAGTGCGATGAAGAAGGCGATCCACGGTTTGCGCCGTCCGCCGGTATCGGCGATCGCGCCGAGGATGGGACCCAGGCAGGCGATGAAGAATCCGGCAATGCCGTTGATGTTGCCCCAGATCGTCTGACCGCGAACGGGATCGCCCACCACCGTGCTCGTGAAATAGGGCGAGAAGATATAGATGGTGATGAGGATGACGTATGGATTGCGCGCCCATTCGAACAGCGCCCAGCTGAACTGGCCCCGGCCGTCGGCCGCCTCGCCGCCATCGGCGGAAAGGAGCTGCGCACTTGCCTGTCCGGGCACCTGAACGCGAACGGGCTCCGTTCCGGGCCCTTTGCCGACACCACTCACTCCTCGCCCCCTCCCCGCAATCTGCCCTCTGACGGGGCTTCCGCTAATGGAGCATGATTGAGGTACGGGGGAAAGACGGGAAGACGCTCGGATGGCCCCGCGGCACGAAAATGCTATAGGGAGACAGTAACCGTACGAGCCAAGCAGACGAGGGGACCATGCAGGCAGGCGAAATCGGAAGTGCTCAGGGGTTCCGGCCCGCACCGCGCAGGAGAACGGGCTATAACGGCTTGGCACGCGAGGACCTTGCCGCCGCCTGGACGAACTTCAAGGCCGATACCGGCAACTTCCACATGCTGCATTACCGCCACGTGGACGGCTTCTTCGTCTCGGCGAAGAATTCCGGCACGCAGTGGTTTACCTTCATGCTGAGCCATGCGCTGGCCGAACAATATGGCATCAAGCCGCCCGCCTTCAGCAGCGGGCCCGGCCGCGACGCGATTATCGGACCGGCGAAGCAGAAGCCGATCCCGGGCATTCCAAAGATCGCCGTATCGCACACGATTCCTTTCGCGATGTTCTCATGGAGACTGATGCACCTGCTGTTCGACATTCCCCGCACGGTCGTACTCGTGCGCGACATCCGCCACGCGCTCGAATCGATCTACGTCAAATGGCTGAACGACCTGCCGGCGGGAAAGGGCCTGTCGCTCACGGATTATGTGGAGGGCGATCCCTGGCAGCGCCGCGAGCACGCCGACATCTGGTGGTCGATCCAGTTCTTCAATCACTGGGGCGACGTGCTGGCCGCTCGTCCCGGACAGAACATGCTGATCCGCTATGAGGACGCGATCGAGGCGCCGGGCGAATGGGTGGACAAGGTCGCGCGGCACTACGGCATCGTATTGACGCCAGCGGCGATTGCCGCCGCCGAAGCCGTGTCGACACGAGAGGCCGTGCGCGCGCGGCTCGATCCCACGGCGCCCAAAGCCGTGTCCGACGAGGATGAACGCGCAAGCATCCGGCTTTCAGCAAAGGAAGAGGAAATCCTGCGCCGCATTCTCTCGCGGCATCTGCGCTACGATTTCGGCTACGACTTTTTCTGATACGGCTCAGGCCGCCGCGCCGCAGCACTTCTTGTATTTCTTGCCGGAACCGCAGGTGCAGGGATCGTTGCGGCCGACCTTTTCGACACGGCGCGGGCGCACACCCATGATGCCGTCGACATACCACCAGCGGCCGTCCTTGCGGGCGAAGCTCGCCGTTTCGTGGTGAACGCGGTCCTCGCCCTGCTGGCGGAAATGCGCCACGAATTCGACGACGCCCTCGTCTTCGCCCGGGCCGCCGCCTTCGGCGGTCCTTACCTCGAGGCCGGTCCATTCGCTCGCCGCCGCCCACTGCGCCGCACCTTCGCGGTCGAAATCGCTACGCGTGCCGGGCAGCAGCGTTTCCTCGAGATAGTCGATATTGCCGGTGGCAAACGCCGAATAGCGCGAGCGCATCAGCGCTTCGGGCGCGGGCGGCAGCTTCGCGCCCGTCAGGTAGGGCTCGCAACAGGCCGAAAAGGCGAGGCCCGATCCGCAGGGGCAAGCGGCGGAACCGGAGATGGTGCCGGACGTCATGAGAGACACTCTCTTTTCGGGTTGCGACAGCAGAGAAACGGCAAAGAAAAAGCCGCCTGACGGCGGCTTCTTGTTGGAGCGGGCGATGAGATTCGAACTCACGACCCCAACCTTGGCAAGGTTGTGCTCTACCCCTGAGCTACGCCCGCATCCAGGTCAGCCGGGCCGCCGATATGGCCGCACCCGCCTGTGAGGGCGGTTTTATGGCCTATCGTTTGAGCCTTTGCAAGAGCCGAATTTCGCAAGCCCCGGACCGGGTTAACGCCCGCTTGCAGGCTGCCGCGCCTCATGCCAATCAGGAGGCATGACAGTCCCGAAACTCACCACCAAGGCCCTTTTTCTCGCCTGGCTCGAGGAAAAGGGCATCTCCCACGAGACCCGTGAGCACCCTGCCCTCCACACCGTGGAGGAGGCGCAGGCGCACCGCGCCTCATGGACGGCAGAAGAGCGCGAGGGAGCCTTTTGCAAGAACCTCTTCCTCAAGGACAAGAAGGGCCGCCTGTTCCTCATCGTCACCGAGGAACATCGCGAGCTGAAGCTGAACAGCCTCTCGCGCCCCATCGGCTAGGCGCGGCTTTCCTTCGGCAATGCGGAGCTGATGTGGGAAATGCTGGGCGTGCGCCCCGGCTCCGTAACGCCCTTCGCCCTTGTGAACGACCGGGAAGGCCGCGTCACCCCGGTGCTGGACGCGCCGATGCTGGAACATGAGCGGCTGCACTACCATCCGCTCGAGAACACGGCTACGACCGGGCTCTCGCGCGATGATTTCCTGAAATTCCTGCAGGAAACGGGGCACGAGCCCCTGATCCTCGATCTCGTGAAGGCGGGTGAGGGCTGAGCCGCTTGCGCAAGGGCGAGGCCAGCCGCTAAACCATTGTTTCGAAACGCTGCCGCTCCATCTTATGGGTGGAGCAAGCAGCAGAGAGCGCAAAAGACAGGCTTGGAACGGCTCATGGAACCGATCATCGGAAATACTGCCGACGCGGAGGCCGCGGATGGCCTCATCATGGATACGACGACGCAAACCTTTGCCCGCGACGTGATCGAGGCGTCCCGCGACGTCCCCGTCATCGTCGATTTCTGGGCGCCCTGGTGCGGCCCCTGCAAGCAGCTGACGCCCGTGCTCGAAAGCGCGGTGAAGGCGGCGCGCGGCGCGGTGAAGCTCGTGAAGATGAACATCGACGACCATCCGGCCATCGCGCAGCAGCTTCGCATCCAGTCGATTCCGGCGGTCTATGCCTTCAAGAACGGCCAGCCGGTCGACGGTTTCATGGGCGCGCTGCCCGAAAGCCAGGTGAAGGCATTCATTGCCGGGCTCACGGGCGATACCGGCCCTTCGCCCGCCGATGAGCTGATTGCGATCGGGCGCGAGGCGCACGAGGCCGGCGATCTTTCGCGCGCGGCGCAGGCCTTCGCGCAGGAGGGCATTGGGGAGTGGCAACAGGAAGCGGCGGCGGCATTGA
>JAGUWA010000285.1 GCA_020062605.1 Parvibaculum sp.
CACGAAGAGCTTGTCCTTCGCGCCGATGCCTTCAGGCGTCGCGCGGTTGAGGAAGCCGAAATTGTTGCGGATGTTGTTGGAAAACTTCGTCTTCAGCCGCGTGCCGAGAACCTCCCAGGCACCCTTCGCCGTGCAGGTTTCCTCACGCTCGAGAACGATCGCCGTGCACACATCGCCGAAGATGAAATGACTGTCGCGGTCGCGGAAGTTGAGATGGCCGGAGCAGATTTCCGGGTCGACGATCAGCACGCAACGGACCGAGCCCGAGCGCAGCATGTCGTAGGCGGTCTGGATGCCGAAGGTCGCGGACGAGCAGGCGACGTTCATGTCGAAGCCGAAACCCTCGATGCCGAGCAGGTCCTGCACTTCGACCGCAATGGCGGGGTAGGGCCGTTCGAGGTTCGAACAGGCGACGAGCACGGCGTCGATATCGGCAGGCGTCTTGTTCGCGCGCGCCATCGCCTTCTTCGCGGCGTCGACCGCCATTTCGGCAAGGATCGACGGTTCGTCGTTCGAGCGCTGCCGGAGCCTCGGCGCCATGATGTCGGGGTCCACGATTCCCGACTTGTTCATCACGTAGCGCGACTCGATGCCCGACGCCTTGACGATGAACTCGACGTTCGATTCCGCGAGCGCCTCCATCTCGCCGCGCTCGATCGCGGCGGCATTCTCCTCATTATGCTTGCGCACATAAGTGTTGAAGGTATCGACGAGTTCCTCATTACTGACGGAGTAGGGCGGCGTGAAAACGCCCGTCCCGCTGATGACGACTTTGGTCACTGTTCACCTGACTCTGAATTCTTGATGCCGGCGCGCATTTCGTAACATTGAGCTGGTTCTGCGGGATGCGCGATGCAGCTCCCCCTGGCCACATGACTAAAATAGAACAGCCGTCCCGGCGATGCTACTGCCGAAGGGCGAGGGAGAAAGAAGGGGGGTAAATGCCCGATATGCAACTGCCGGAGGTCATTCCGCCGGTGCCGTCCATGCCTTGCGAGGGAGAAGTCCTGCGGGCATTGACGCTTGGCGACATGGCCGGGCTGGCGCTCGCCTTGCCGAATGAGGGGGTGGAAAATGCCAAGTCGCCCCTGCGTAAACCGGCTTTTTCGACCCTCACGGCGGAGGGTGGTCCGGCGGTTCGCACCGTCTTCCTGCGGGGCATGGATGCCGGGTTCCGCCGCCTCACGGCCTTCACGGATGCCCGCTCGCGCAAGGTGGCCGAGATAGAGCGCGACCCGCGCGCCGCCCTGCTTTTCTACGATCCCTTGTCCGACATTCAGGTGCGGCTCACCGGCCGGTCGGCGATTCACCGGACAGGCGAACTGGCCGATGGCGCTTGGGAGGGTGCCGCCCCGTCGAGCCGCCGGGCCTATCTGGTCACGGCGCCGCCGGGTTCACCCTCGGCGGGCCCTGTGTCGGGCCTGCCCGAGGATGTGGAAGGCATCATTCCGCCGCTGGAAAGACTGGAAGAAGGGCGCACAAATTTCGCGCTCCTCGAATTCATCTTCGAGGAAGCGGATGTCGTCGTGCTGAGCCGCTCGGGCCACCGCCGCGCGCGCATCCGCTTTTCGGCGGCCGCGGCGCAGGGAGAGTGGCTCGTTCCTTGAGCGGTCGAAATCAGATCATCGATGCCGAGCGGCTTGAGCTGTTGCCCTGGCCGCTTGTGCTGCTGTCGCCCGATTTGCTTTCGTCCTTGCCGCCCGCCGAGGCGAGGCGCGGCTTTTCCGAAGCGTCTTCGGCGGACTGGGCGCGGATCTCGCCGCTCACCTGGCCGCCTTGTTCGACCTTCAACTCGCCGTAATGCACCGTGCCCGTCACGCGCCCCGACGAATTGATCGTCAGGCACTTCTTGACGGTCAGTGTGCCATCGAACTTGCCGTTGATTTCCGCCGCATCGACGGTCGCTTCGCCGCGCACGTCGCCGGATTCGGAAATCGTCAGCGTGCCGCTCTCGATGGTCGCCTGCACATCGCCTTCGATCACCAGCGAGTCGCACGACTGGATCTTGCCTTCGAGCTTGAGGCCGCGCCCGACATGGAGGTTCGCTGCGGTCGGCGTCGAGGAGGTGGAGGAGCTGGCGGTCGATTGAAGAGTGCGCACGGTGGGCTTCCTTGCCTGGTAGGATGGAGTGACCGAGCGCGTGGGGCCGCTGTCGGCATCGCGCTCGTCGGGGTTGATGTCGGGCGGCGTCTGCTTGGGAGCGACGCTCGCCGCTTGCGTGCCGGAAGAACCCGGCGACGGCGATGAATCGGTGTCGGAAACACCCTTGGGGCGCTTGAACATTTCTGGAATCCCCTCCGCTGGCTGGAACGGAAGCAACAATAATGGCGCAACGTGGCCCGCATGTGCCTACAATGTGGCGGAACATTGGTGACGCGCGACCAGCAGCGCATAACGCCGCTTAATTATTGGTTTTGATTTCGCACCAATGCGGAGCAGGTCTTGTGGCGCGGGCACGTCACGAGATGATCGTTGACGATGCCGACCGCCTGCGCGAAGGCATAGACGATCGTCGGTCCACAGAATTTGAAGCCGCGCTTCTTCAATTCCTTCGACATCGAAACGCTCATTGGCGTTTCGGCCGGCACCTGGGCGATGCTCTTCCACTTGTTCTGTTGAGGCACACCGTCGGTGAAGCTCCACAGGAAGTCCGAAAAGCCTTCGCCTTTCTCCATCATGTCGAGCCAGGCGCGTGCATTGCCGATCGTCGCTTCGATCTTGCCGCGATGGCGGATGATGCCGGGATTTTTCAGCAGTTTTTCGACCCTGGCCGGCTTGTATTGCGCGATCGTCTCCGGCTCGAAGCCGTCGAAAGCCTCGCGAAATGTCTCGCGCTTGCGGAGGATCGTGATCCAGGAAAGCCCGGCCTGGAATCCGTCGAGGATCAGCTTCTCGAACAGCGCCCGGTCGTCATATTCCGGCACGCCCCATTCCTCGTCGTGATAGGCGACATAAAGCGGGTCCTCGCCCGGCCAGGGGCAGCGCCCCGCCTCGCTCGCCTTGGGGCTCGTCATTGTTCTTCCCCCTCCGCTTCCTCGAGGCGAAGCCAGCCGGGTATTTCGGGCCGGATTTCCGCCGCTCCCGCCTCCAGCACGGAGCCCCGAACGAGGTCGAGCCGGATCAACGCGAGTGCCCGCGACGTTTCCGCATCGCCCGAGAAAATCGTTCCCACCTCGCGCGCGCCGCCCTTGATGGGCGTATCCGGCGGAGGCAGGTCGCCCTCCACATGCACCGGCAGCAGCCTCTTCCTGACGCTGCCGCGCCGCTTCGTCCGCGAGGTCACTTCCTGGCCGACATAGCAGCCCTTGTGGAAGTCGATACCGTTAAGTTCGTCGAAATTCACCTCGAGGGGAAAGGTCCGGTCCGGTTCAAAATCCCGCGCCGCGTCGCCCACGCCGAGCCCGATTCTGTGCCGGTGCCATGCCGTTTCGGGGACGGC
>JAGUWA010000444.1 GCA_020062605.1 Parvibaculum sp.
AGCTGCTCGCGCTCGCGGATGAATTCGCCGCGCACATAGATGTAGCAAGCATGCGCGCCCATGGCGAAAGAAGCGATGAGGCAGCCTTCGATGAGCTTCTGCGGATCGTGACGCATGATGTCGCGATCCTTGCAGGTGCCAGGCTCGGACTCGTCCGCGTTCACGACGAGGTAATGCGGGCGGCCATCGGATTCCTTCGGCATGAAGGACCATTTGAGGCCGGTCGGGAAGCCCGCGCCGCCGCGTCCGCGCAGGCCGGACTTCTTCATCTCGTCGAGAATCCAGTCGCGGCCCTTTGCGATGATCGCCGCCGTGCCGTCCCAATCGCCGCGCTTGCGCGCCGCGGCCAGACGCCAGTCATGGAGCCCGTAGAGATTGGTGAAAATCCTGTCCTTGTCTTCAAGCATCAGTTGCCCCCGCCCGTCTGCGGCTCGCCGACCGAGGTGAGGCTGGTGAGGCCGCCCGCGGGTTCGGATGCATGACGCTCGTTCTGAGGGCCGGGCTTTACAGCCTTGCCCTCGCGCAGATTGTTCAGAACGCGCTCGAGAGAGGCCGCGTCGAGGTCTTCGAAGAAGTCAGCGTTGATCTGGACCATCGGCGCGTTGACGCAAGCGCCGAGGCATTCGACTTCCATCCAGGAGAACTTGCCGTCCGCACTCACCTTGCCCTCGGGGCCGATGTGCTTGCGGCAGACCTCCTTCAGTTCGTCCGCGCCACGCAGCCAGCAAGGCGTCGTGCCGCAAAGCTGCACGAAGTGCTCACCGACCGGTGAGAGATTGAACATGGTGTAGAAGGTCGCGACCTCGAGGGCGCGGATGTAATCCATGCCCAACATGTCGGCAACATAACGGATCGCAGGCTCCGGCAGCCAGCCGTCATGCTGTTCCTGTGCACGCCAGAGCAGCGGAATGATCGCCGAGGCCTGCTTGCCTTGCGGGTATTTCGCAATCTGCTTCTGCGCCCACTCGGCATTCTCCGCCGTGAAGGCGAAGCTTGCGGGCTGATTGGGATCGAGACGCCTGACGCTCATCGGTCCACCTCTCCGAACACGATATCGATGGAGCCGAGGATGGCGGCCACGTCCGCCAGCATGTGGCCCTTGCACAGATGATCCATCGCCTGCAGATGAGCAAATCCCGGTGCGCGTATCTTGCACTTGTAGGGCTTGTTGCCGCCGTCCGAAACGAGATAGACGCCGAACTCGCCCTTGGGCGCTTCGACCGCGGCGTAAACCTCGCCGGCGGGCACGTGGTAGCCCTCGGTATAAAGCTTGAAGTGATGGATGAGCGCTTCCATGGAACGCTTCATCTCGCCGCGCGTGGGCGGCACGATTTTGCCGTCGTCGGAGCGCACAGGCCCGCCGGGCATCATTTCGATGCACTGCTTCATGATGCGCAGCGACTGGCGCATCTCTTCCATGCGGATCAGATAGCGGTCGTAGCAGTCGCCGTTCTTGCCGACGGGAATGTCGAAGTCGAGTTCGGAATAGACTTCATAGGGCTGCGAACGGCGCAGGTCCCAGGCCATGCCGGATCCACGCACCATGACGCCGGAGAAGCCCCAGTCGAGCGCTTCCTGCTGGCTGACGACGCCGATGTCGACGTTGCGCTGCTTGAAGATGCGGTTGTCTGTGAGGAGCCCCTCGAGATCGTCCAGCACCTGCGCGCAGGGATCGCAGAAGTTGTAGATGTCCTCGAGCAGCTTCGGCGGCAGGTCGCGATGCACGCCACCGACGCGGAAGTAGTTCGCATGCATGCGCGCGCCGGAGGCCCGCTCGTAGAAGATCATCAGCTTTTCGCGCTCTTCGAAGCCCCAGAGCGGCGGGGTGAGCGCGCCGACGTCCAGCGCCTGCGTTGTGACGTTCAGCATATGCGCGAGGATACGGCCGATCTCGGAATAGAGGACGCGAATGAACTGACCGCGGCGCGGCACTTCGAGACCGAGCAGCTTTTCGGCGGCGAGCACGAAGGCGTGCTCCTGGTTCATCGGGGCGACATAATCGAGACGATCGAAATAAGGCGTCGCCTGCATATAGGTCTTGTATTCGATCAGCTTTTCGGTGCCGCGATGAAGCAGACCGATATGCGGGTCCACGCGCTCGACGACTTCGCCGTCGAGCTCCAGCACGAGACGCAGCACACCATGCGCGGCCGGGTGCTGGGGACCGAAGTTCAGATGGTAGTTGCGGAGTTCCTGTTCGGCCATCGGATCAGCCCTCCGCCTTTTCGTCGCCCGGCAGCAGATATTCCGCGCCTTCCCATGGGCTCATGAAATCGAAGCTGCGGAATTCCTGCACGAGCTTCACCGGCTCGTAGACGACCCGCTTTTCGTCGTCGTCGTAGCGCACTTCGACGTAGCCTGTGAGGGGGAAATCCTTGCGCAGCGGATAGCCGTTGAAACCGTAGTCGGTCAGGATCCGGCGCAGGTCCGGATGATCGGAGAAGAGCACGCCGTACATGTCGAAGGTTTCGCGCTCGTACCAGTTGGCGGACGGGAAGACCGACACCACGCTCGGCACCGCTGTCTCCTCGTCGGTGCGAACCGTCACGCGGATGCGCTGGTTCTGATACATCGACAGCAGATGATAGACGACATCGAAGCGCTGGCTGCGCTCCGGGTAATCGACGCCGGTGATGTCGAGCAGGGTCGAGAAGCCGCAAGCCGGATCGTCGCGCAGATATTTCAGCACGCGTGCGATCGACTGCGCCTGGGCGACAATCGTCAACTCCCCGAAGGCGACACGAAATTCGAGCACCGAATCATCGAGCGCGCCGAGGATGTGTTCGCCTAGTTCTGCAAGACTTTCGTCCATAGATGCGGTCTCGAAGTTCGTTTGAGGCGTGCGGAACCGGCAGGAAGCCGCCCGCCCTTGTCTTTGAAATCAGCGGTCGAGCGTTCCCGTCCTGCGGATTTTCTTCTGGAGCGCGAGGATGCCGTAAAGCAGCGCCTCGGCGGTGGGGGGACATCCGGGAACGTAGACATCGACCGGAACGATCCGGTCGCAGCCGCGCACCACGGAATAGGAGTAGTGGTAGTAGCCGCCGCCATTCGCACATGACCCCATCGAGATCACGTAACGCGGCTCGGGCATCTGGTCATAAACCTTGCGGAGCGCGGGCGCCATCTTGTTCGTCAGCGTGCCGGCTACGATCATCACGTCGGACTGGCGCGGGCTCGCGCGGGGTGCGACGCCGAAGCGCTCCGCGTCGTAGCGCGGCATCGAGGTCTGCATCATCTCGACGGCGCAGCAGGCAAGACCGAAGGTCATCCACATGAGCGAGCCGGTGCGCGACCAATTGATGAGGTCGTCGACCGTCGTCAGCACGAATCCCTTGTCGGCGAGCGCATCGGAAGCCTGACGGAAGAAGGCATCGTCCTGCCAGGCCGGCACGGAAACTTCCTGCTCGACCACGCCGGGCGTGTTGGAGATTACCTTGTCAGGATTCGTCACTCCCATTCCAGAGCACCCTTCCGCCACTCATAGGTGAAGCCGATCGTCAGCACGGCAAGGAAGACGATCATCGACCAGAAACCGAAGAGGCCGACATCCCCTAGGGCAACAGCCCAGGGAAAGAGAAAGGCGACTTCGAGGTCGAAAATGATGAAGAGGATCGCGACGAGATAATATTTCACGTCGAATTTCATGCGCGCGTCGTCGAAGGCATCGAAGCCGCATTCGTAAGCGGCGAGCTTTTCGGGATCGGGCTTGCTCGGTGCGGTGAGGAAAGGCGCGATCAGAAGCGCGAGACCCACAACGAGAGACAGGCCCATAAAGATCAGTATGGGCAGGTACTCGAGCAGCAGGTCTTCCATCGAATTGTCCTCACAAGGTACCGGAGCAAGATGCCCCGGCCGGGACTGTCTCCGCGCTCGCACCGCCGGTGCGAACCGGGTGCGAAATCACCCGCAAGCGGCCTCCCAATTCGGCGCGCAGTATAGACCTCGCATCTGCAAAATCAAAGGCCAGCACACCGGTTGCCGAAGCAAAAAGCCGTTGGTTTTCCGGCCTTTGCAAACCGCTCCGGACGATGCAAGCAAACTGCGACGAAGCAGAGTCGCGACGGGCATCGAAGCCGGCGTTTTGGAGAAAATGGCGGGAGTGACGGGACTCGAACCCGCGGCCTCCGGCGTGACAGGCCGGCGCTCTAACCAACTGAGCTACACCCCCTTGCCGACGGCGATGCCGCCCGAGAGGTGGGCGTCTCGTAAGCCAAGGTATCCGCCCTGTCAAGGCGGGTTTCTGCGCCGATTGCTTTTGTTCGAGTGACATAACCGGGGCAGCCGGGCCGCCGCTCGCACGCGGAGGCTGGTGGGCGGTGACAGGCTCGAACTGCCGACCCTCTCGGTGTAAACGAGATGCTCTACCAACTGAGCTAACCGCCCGCACGCAAAGGCCAATGCATGCGCGCGAAACTCCTATCGGATGGCCCTTCGGAATGCAATCGGAAGCGGCGGGCGGCACGACGCGGGCATTGCATTCCACAGGTAAACCCGCGATCTTGGGCCGGAGCCGCTTTTCGCCACGATTGCCGGAAACTCCCTTGCCCCGCACGCTCGCGCCTGTTTTTTCGCTGCTGCTGGCAACCGCGATCCTGCTCGTCGGCAACGGAATGCTGGGTACGCTCATACCGATTCGGGCCGGGCTGGACGGATTTCAGCCGGCGACCGTCGGCTTTATCGGCAGTGTCTACTTCGCAGGGTTCCTTCTGGGGTGCCTCGCAACGCCGCATGTGGTCCACCGGGCGGGACACATCAGAAGTTTCGCCACCTTCTGCGGCCTCGCCTCCGCCGCGCCGCTCATTCATGCGCTTTCATCCGATCCCATCGTCTGGTCGCTCATGCGCGTCCTGACCGGGTTCTGCTTCGCCGGGCTCTACATGGTCATCGAGAGCTGGCTCAACGAACAGTCCAGCAACGAGACGCGGGGGCGCTTCTTCTCGGCCTATGTCATCGTGAATCTATCGGCGCTGACGGTCGGCCAGGTATTGCTCAATGCCGCCGATCCGGCCGGCTTCGTGCTGTTCGCCGTCTGCTCCATCCTGACCTCCATCGCGCTCGTTCCGATCGCGATGACGACGTCCGTGCAACCCAAGCCGATCCAGAGCACGCGGATCGACATCAAGGCGCTTTACGCGCTTTCGCCGGTTGGGGTCGTGGGTTCGTTTGTCGTCGGGGTTGCCAACGCGCCTTTCTGGACGCTGGCGCCGCTCTATGCGAGCGAGAGCGGGCTCGACACGGCCGGGATCTCCATCTTCATGGCGGCCGCAATCATCGGCGGCGCGATAGCGCAATGGCCCATCGGACGCCTGTCCGACCGGATGGACCGGCGGCGCGTCATCCTGGGGGTCAGCGTCGGCGCGGCGCTTGGCGAAGTGGCGCTGGTGGCGGCGGGCATGAGCGGCAGCATGCTGGCGGTGATGGCGGCAGGCTTCTTCTTTGGCATTTTCGGCCTCACGCTCTATTCCGTGGTGGTCGCCCATATGAACGACCATGGGCAGAGCGAAAGCTTCGTCGCGATTTCGGGCGGCATGCTCATCGTCTTCTCGATCGGCTCGATCATCGGACCGACCGCCGCCTCCGTCGGCGTGTCGGCCTTCGGAATCGCTTCGATCTTCGTGGTGACGGCCGCCGTGCACCTTGGCTTTGCGGCATATACCCTCTACCGGATCGTCAACACTCCGGCATTGACCGAGGAGCAGCGAGTGGACTTCGTGGCCGTGCCCGTCGCCCAGGTGCAGCCGCTGCCTACAGAACTCGACCCCCGTGCCGGGGACGACCCACCCGCCGGGGAAAGCGCCGCACAGGACGCGGACGGGGAGTCTCTGGACACAACCGCATAGCGCCTGACCGAGCCGCCGAAAGCAAAAGACCGGCGCGCCCTGCTCCGGGCGGCCGGTCCTTCAAATGCCTTGCCGACGGAAGGATCAGCTATTCACTGCGTCCTTCAGGCCCTTACCGGCCTTGAACTTCGGCTGCTTCGACGCGGGGATCTGGATGGTCTCGCCGGTACGCGGGTTGCGGCCCTCCGTGGCAGCGCGGTTCGACACGTTGAATGTGCCGAAGCCCACGAGCCGGACCTCTTCGCCCTTCTTCAGCGAGTCCGTAATGATGTCGAAGACATAGTCGACGGCCTTCGTGGTGTCGGCCCTGGACAGACCGCTCCGTTCCGCCACTTCTGCAATCAGATCGTTCTTGTTCACGTGAGGCCCCTCCACATGCGATGGCGGGAATCAAGGATTCCCCTGAGATTTCGGAGTCTACCCGTCGGCCAAGAAGGGGGTCAAAGCAAAAACAAAGGATTTCTGCGGAAAATCAGGATTTTCTTTAACGAGAAACGGGAGCCAAAAGGCTCCCGTTTCCACTATTTGCGGCAGATTGGCCCGTTTTCGGGGCCTAATGCGCCATAATCTGCTCCGGGCTGTCCGGAGAGGGACGCTTGCCTGCGGCCGCCTGCTCGGCAAGCCAGGCCTCCTCGTCCCATTCGATCGGCTCCGGCATGCGGGTCAGCGCATTCTTGAGGACCTCGTCGATGGTGTTCACCGGCACGATTTCCAGGGCGTTCTTCACGTTGTCCGGAATGTCGGCCAGGTCCTTGGCGTTGTCCTGCGGGATCAGCACCTTCTTGATGCCGCCGCGGAGTGCCGCAAGCAGCTTCTCCTTCAGGCCGCCGATGGGCAGAACGCGCCCACGGAGCGTCATCTCGCCCGTCATCGCCACATCCTTGCGGACGGGAATGCCGGTCATCACCGAGACGATGGCCACCGTCATGGCCGTGCCCGCCGAGGGACCGTCCTTCGGCGTTGCGCCTTCCGGCACGTGGACGTGGATGTCACGCCGGTCGAAGAGCGGCGGCTCGATGCCGAAGCGGGTCGCGCGGGAGCGAACGTAAGAGCTCGCCGCGGAGATCGACTCCTTCATGACATCGCGCAGGTTGCCCGTGACCGTCATGCGGCCCTTGCCGGGCATCATGACGCCTTCGATGGTGAGCAACTCGCCGCCGACTTCCGTCCAGGCAAGACCCGTCACGATGCCGACCTGGTCTTCGCCCTCGGCCTCGCCGTAGCGATACTTCGGGACGCCGGCATAATCCGCGATGTTTTCCTTGGTGAGCGCGATCGACTTCTTGCCAGGGGTCGTGAGAATTTCCTTCACGGCCTTACGGGCAAGATTGTTCAACTCGCGCTCGAGGTTGCGAACGCCGGCTTCGCGCGTGTAGACGCGGATCAGCTGACGCAGCGCCTCGTCGTCGATCGACCACTCGCCCTTTCTCAGTCCGTGAGCCTCGACCGCCTTGGCGATCAGGTGGCGACGCGCGATTTCGACCTTCTCATCCTCGGTGTAACCGGCGATGCGGATGATCTCCATCCGGTCCATCAGCGGTTCCGGGATATTGAGCGTGTTCGCTGTCGTCACGAACATGACGTCGGAGAGATCGTAGTCGACCTCCAGGTAATGGTCGGCGAAGGAGTTGTTCTGCTCCGGGTCGAGCACTTCGAGAAGCGCCGAGGACGGATCGCCACGGAAATCCGAGCCCATCTTGTCGATCTCGTCGAGCAGGAAGAGCGGATTGGTGTGCTTCACTTTCTTCATCGACTGAATGACCTTGCCGGGCATCGAGCCGATATAGGTGCGGCGGTGACCACGGATCTCCGCCTCGTCGCGCACGCCGCCGAGCGACATGCGCACGAAGTCGCGGCCGGTTGCACGCGCGATCGACTTGCCGAGCGAGGTCTTGCCGACGCCGGGCGGACCGACGAGGCAGAGGATCGGGCCCTTGAGCTTGTTGGACCGGCTCTGAACGGCGAGATACTCGAGGATGCGCTCCTTGACCTTGTCGAGGCCATAATGCTCCTTGTCGAGGATCTCCTGCGCGTTGAGGATGTCCTTCTTCACGCGGCTCCTCTTCTTCCAGGGAACGGAGAGCAGCCAGTCGAGATAGTTGCGCACAACGGTCGCTTCGGCGGACATGGGGCTCATCTGCTTGAGCTTCTTCAGCTCGGCCATGGCCTTTTCGTTGGCTTCCTTTGAGAGCTTGGTCTTCTGGATGCGCTCTTCGAGTTCGCGCATCTCGTCCTTGCCCTCGTCGCCGTCGCCGAGCTCCTTCTGAATGGCCTTGAGCTGCTCGTTCAGATAATACTCGCGCTGTGTCTTCTCCATCTGGCGCTTGACGCGCGAGCGGATACGCTTTTCGACCTGGAGAACGCTGATCTCGCCTTCCATCAGCGAATAGACGCGCTCCAGCCGTTCCACGACCGACGACATTTCGAGAAGCTCCTGCTTCTCGGGAATCTTGATGTTGATATGGCTCGCAATGGTGTCGGCGAGTTTTGCCGGATCGTCGATCTGTCCGATCGAGCCCAGCACTTCCGGCGGCACCTTCTTGTTGAGCTTCACGTAGCCTTCGAACTGCGAGACGACCGAGCGCGAGAGGCCTTCAAGCTGCTCGCCATCATCGCCAGATTCCTCGACAACCTCGATCTCGGCTTCGAAGAATTCTCCATTCGGCGTGAACTTCTTCACGCGCGCGCGGCGCACGCCCTCGACCAGCACCTTCACGGTGTTGTCGGGCAACTTCAAAAGCTGCAGCACTGTGCCGACCGTGCCGACTTCGTAGATTTCGTCCGAGGACGGATTGTCGTCCGCGGCGTTCTTCTGTGCGACGAGCAGGATCTGCTTGTCGTCCTGCATCACGTTCTCGAGGGCGCGCACGGACTTCTCGCGTCCGACGAAGAGCGGCACGATCATGTGCGGGAAGACCACGATGTCGCGCAGCGGCAGAACGGGAAGGACGAGAGGTTCTCCCTTACCTGTTTCGCCTGCCGGAGGCTTGTTGCTCTGTTCGTTGTCAGTCATGGTCGGGTACCTGCCTTACTAATGTCTGCCGCCCGCAGCGAAACCTCAGCCTAACATCCGATTCTGAACGAATGCTGATCTGCCGGTCGTCCACCAGAATAGCGGGATTCGGGCTCGCCGCGCCTTTTTCAGAGCGGCTTTGGACGAGAAGGCTGCCGGGCTCTCTTTCGAAGCCCCGGCTCGCTCGAGGCCCGGGCGGGCCTACTGGTTAAAATGAAAATGGCCCCGAAAGCGCTTGCTTTCAAGGCCACCTCCAAATTTCAGAAAAAGCCTTCTTTTCAGAGACTTGCCGTCAGGCACCGGTGCCGATGTCGCCCTGCCGCTCGGCATAAATGTAGAGCGGACGCGCTTTTCCCTCGACCACCTCGGCGCTGATGACGACCTCCTCGACGCCTTCGAGCGTCGGAAGATCGAACATCGTATCGAGGAGGATCGATTCCAGGATGGAACGCAGGCCGCGGGCACCCGTCTTGCGTTCGATCGCCTTGCGGGCGACAGAGCGCAACGCCTCTTCGGAAAAGGTGAGCTTCACATTTTCCATCTCGAACAGCCGCTCATACTGCTTCACCAGCGCGTTCTTGGGCTGGGTGAGGATGGTCACGAGCGCTTCTTCATCGAGGTCTTCCAGCGTCGCCAGAACCGGCATACGGCCAACGAACTCGGGAATGAGGCCGAACTTCAGCAGATCTTCCGGCTCCAGGTCCTTCAGGATGTCGCCGGTGCGACGATCCTCGACCGACTGAACCTTGGCGCCGAAGCCGATGCCCGCGCCCTTGCCGCGCTGACCGATGATCTTTTCGAGGCCCGCGAAGGCGCCGCCACAGATGAACAGGATGTTCGTCGTGTCGACCTGCAGGAACTCCTGCTGCGGATGCTTGCGGCCACCCTGGGGCGGAACGCTCGCGACCGTGCCTTCCATAATCTTCAGAAGCGCCTGCTGGACGCCCTCGCCCGACACGTCGCGCGTGATGGAGGGGTTGTCCGACTTGCGGCTGATCTTGTCGACCTCGTCGATGTAGACGATGCCGCGCTGCGCGCGTTCGACATTGTAGTCCGCGGACTGCAGCAGCTTCAGGATGATGTTTTCGACATCCTCGCCGACATAGCCGGCTTCGGTCAGCGTCGTCGCATCCGCCATCGTGAAGGGAACGTCGAGGATGCGCGCCAGCGTCTGCGCGAGCAGCGTCTTGCCGCAACCCGTCGGGCCGATCAGGAGAATGTTGGACTTCGCCAGCTCGACGTCGTTGTTCTTCGCGGCGTGGTTGAGACGCTTGTAGTGATTGTGGACCGCAACCGAGAGAACGCGCTTCGCGTGCTTCTGTCCGATCACGTAATCGTCCAGCACCGCGCAGATTTCCTGCGGCGAGGGAACCCCGTCACGCGACTTCACCAGCGAGCTCTTGTTCTCCTCGCGAATGATATCCATGCAGAGCTCGACGCATTCGTCGCAGATAAAGACGGTCGGTCCCGCGATCAGCTTCCTGACTTCATGCTGGCTCTTGCCGCAGAAAGAACAGTAGAGCGTGTTCTTGGAGTCGCCGCCGCTCACCTTGCTCATAAAAACTCCTTAGTAACCTACAGGCCGTAAGGGACGCATCCAGCCTATGCACCAACCGTGCCTGCCTTGCAGCGACCGATCAAGCAGTCCGTTTTCATTATGCCCGAACGGCGCTAACGGATGACTCGGTGAGCCGCCTTAACTCCATACGAGCATGTTATTCAACGAGGGATCAACATTTCATTACCCCTCTTTCGGGCCGGAAAAAGCCCACCAGCGACCCGGCGGCAGGCATCTACAGCCCGTTTCTTGTGCATCCGGCGCTGTTTCAACGAGCAGGCGAAAAGGCCGGAAACCCTCAAAATAGCGCCAAATCAGCCCTTTTTCGCCACGTCATCCGGGGAGGGCGAACGCTCTACCCCGATATGGTCGATAATGCCGAACTCCAGGGCGCGCTCCGGGCTCATGAAATTATCGCGTTCGAGGGCATCTTCCACAGCCTTCAGGCTCTGGCCGGTGTGCTTCACATAGATGTTGTTCAGGCGTTCTCGAATCGCAATCGTTTCGCGGGCATGAATTTCTATGTCGGTCGCCTGCCCCTGGAAACCGCCGGAGGGCTGGTGAACCATGATGCGGGCGTTGGGGAGCGCATGGCGCATGCCCTTTTCGCCTGCGGCAAGAAGCAGGGAACCCATGGATGCCGCCTGCCCCATGCAGACCGTCGCCACCGGCGGGCGGATATGCTGCATCGTATCGTAGATCGCCAGACCCGACGTAACGATGCCGCCCGGCGAGTTGATGTACATCGAGATTTCCTTCTTCGGGTTTTCAGCCTCGAGGAAGAGAAGCTGCGCCGTCACCAGCATCGCCATCCCGTCCTCGACGGGACCGGCAACGAAAATGATGTGCTCCTTCAGAAGACGCGAGAAAATGTCGTAGGCACGCTCACCACGGTTGGTCTGCTCGACCACCATCGGCACGAGGTTCATATAGGTATCGATGGGGTCTTTCATAACTTCTCCTGGGCGCGGTTCAGACGCTTGTTTAACAGGTTGCGCCGCCCGCCCGCAAAGGGCGCAAGCGTCGCATGTCCATGCAAGCGCATGAAACTGGACATCAAACGTGTTTAGGCCGATTCGGTAAATGGACGGTTCAGAACACTAGCGCAAGGAATATAGGGACTGGAACGGCAGATTTCTCCCCCTTCCCCCGCAGGGTCTTTTGCCGCAGCGTCAGGCAGCCTGCCTGACCTTCCCGCCCGCCGGAACCGCCTCCATGCCGGGGTGCCCGATCATGCCGGCAACGCCTGCCAGCGCCCCCGAAACGAGTTCGCGGGCGAGGAATCGCGCCGGATCCACCCAGCCCGGCAGACTGAGGCGGCGGGCGAGCGCCCGCGTAAACCCAAAGCGGCGGTAATAGGGCTCGTCGCCCACCAGCACCACGATCCGGTGTCCCTGCTCCGCCGCACGGGCAAGGCCCGCTTTCATGAGCCGGCTGCCGATCCCCTCGCCCTGGCGCTCCGGCGCGGTGACGAGCGGACCAAGCAGAAGCGCGGGCACGCCGCCCTCGATCTCGATGGGCCAGAAGCGGAGGGTGCCGACCACCTCGCCCTTGTCGAGGGCCACCAGCGACAGCGAGGCTTCTGCCTCGATGCCGTTGCGAAGCCGGTAGACCGTCTTTGCGAAACGGTCCGGGCCGAAAGCCTCGGCGACGAGCTTCTCCACCGCCGCATTGTGTGACCCAGTTTCCGATACGATCTTCATGTTCGTTTCCATGTGGAGCAACGGCGGCGGCGCGATCTGCCCGCGCGGCCGTTCCACCATTCGATGTGTGAGCGAGCTTCTTCCCGGCCTCAGATGCAGACGCTTGCCAGCGGCGGGAAGCCATTGAACCCGACGGCGGAGTACGTCGTCGTGTAGGCACCCGTCGCGAGGATCCACACCTTGTCGCCCGCCTGAAGATCGGAAGGCAGGCGATAGTCCGTCTTCTCGTAGAGAATATCGGCGCTGTCGCAGGTGGGACCGGCAAGAACGACGGGCGAGGTATCGCCGCCATCCTTCGAGGTCAGAAGGCGATACTTGATCGCCTCGTCCATCGTCTCGGCAAGACCGTGGAACTTGCCGGCATCGAGGTAGACCCATCGCCGTGCGTCTTCACCGCCTTTTTCGGAGACAAGAACGACTTCCGCTTGGATGACGCCGGCATCGCCGACGACGCCGCGGCCGGGCTCTACGATGACCTCCGGCTGACGATCGCCGAAATGCCGGACAAGCGCTTCACGGATTGCCTGGCCGTAGGCGGCAATCGACGGTACGTCGGTGCGATAGCGCGACGGGAAGCCGCCGCCCATGTTGACCATGCGGAGCTTCACGCCACGCGCTTCGAGGTCGCGGAAGAGCGACAGGGAAAGCGCGAGCGCCTTGTCGTATTGCGAGAGGTCGGTCTGCTGGGAACCGACATGGAACGACAAGCCATAGGCGTCGAGACCAAGCTCGTTGGCGCGCACGAGAAGATCGGCGGCCATCTCCGGCTCGCAACCGAACTTGCGCGAAAGCGGCCATTCGGCGCCCTCGCATTCCATGAGCACGCGGCAATAGACTTTCGAGCCTGGCGCGACGCGCGCGATCTTGTCGAGTTCGGCGGCGCTGTCGAAGGCATACATGCGCACGCCCTTGCCGTAAGCCTCGGCGATGTCGCGCTCCTTCTTGATCGTGTTGCCGAAGGAGAGGCGGTCCGGCGAGACGCCATGGGCAAGGCAAAGGTCGATCTCGCCCATGCTGGCGGTGTCGAAGGACGAGCCGAGACGCGCCAGCCGAGAGACGATCTCGTCGGCCGGGTTCGCCTTCACGGCGTAGAAGATACGAGCCTGAGGCAGCGAGCGCGCGAGCTCCTCGAAGTTGTGGGCGACGATGTCAACATCGACCACAAGGCAAGGAGAGGGAATGTCGGCGGCGGCGAGGTAGCGCGCGATCTTCGGCGGCAGACCACCGCGCTCCAGCGGCAGCTCGGCCGCCTTG
>JAGUWA010000058.1 GCA_020062605.1 Parvibaculum sp.
CTGCTGGCCGCCCAGCGCAGCCTGCACGAGGCCGAAACCGCAGCCGCACGCGCGCATACCAACGCCGCCGTGCAATTGGTGGCGCTGTACAAGGCCCTTGGTGGCGGCTGGGACGTATCCACAACGGCATCGACCGCAGGTCAATCGCCCCGGGGCGCTGCTCCCTTTGCATTTTCAAGCCGCTGACTCAATATCAGGAGACCGTCATGCAAATGAGCATAGGAAGCATCAACAGAATGGTCCGCATGTTGTCATTCTCTTTCTGCTCAGCCTCCCACGATGGCTGACCTCATCCAAGCCTTCGTCGAGACTTAGTGACTTCACGCCTCTCGTTACCGATCTGGGTCGCCGCTGCACAAGATGCTACTGGGCTGCGACCGGTTTCACGGACACAAAAATCAGGCGTCATGATCGATCCGAAGGTCAGCGCTGGTACGAATGTATTTGACTATTGGCCCGAGACTGGCAGTTCTAAATTGTTGAGGCTAGTGCCCGATTCTGGCGCAAAGCGGATGTTCCACCCCTCCCCCCGCCGACAATCCCAATAACACAGATTTAGTCGCCGCGAGCCAACGGCAACGGTGTTTGGCCAACACTCCCATAGAGACTGGCCTGACGAATGTTTAGTTCCATCAAGGCTTATCCCCTTGTCCCAGCCAATCAATATATTGAATTGACCAGCTGATAACGGACAAGTTGAGGCTAACGGCAAGCTTTGGCTCAAATTTTGAGCCATATTCGTCTCAATTAACGGCTTCATGGCCTGGCAGATAGTTTTGAGCCGTATTCGTCTCATTTTCCTTGATTTTCGACCTGCATCTGTTATATGAGCCGTATTCGTCTCATTTCATGGTAACGGCAATGGCTATTCCAGTTTTTGTGACATCGCCTAAGGAATTCGGCGCCGAGATTCGGCGGCGTCGCAAGGCCGGGAAGCTTACTCAGGCTGAGCTCGCCTCAGCCACCGGCGCATCTCGCCGCTTGATCTCGGCTCTCGAGAACGGTGAGCGCGGGGTCTCGATCGAAATGGCGTTGGCAGCTGCCGTAGAGCTCGGTCTCGATGTGCGGCTGGAGCCCAGAACATGACACGAGAGATTGATGTCTTCTTCGAGGGCGAGGATGAGCCGGTCGGACGCCTCTCCGCCGACGAACAAGGCGCGCTCGCATTTCGCTACGGCTCCGGAGCGAAATGCCCGCTCTCGCTCGCCTTACCCCTCGAGCGCGAGATTTTCAGAGATAACGAGGCCCGCGCGTTTTTCGACAACCTGCTTCAGGAGAATTCCTCACTCGAAGCGGTGATGGCCAAGCACGACATCGATCGTTCCGATATCGCCGGACTTCTTTATTATCTCGGACGGGACTGTCCCGGAGCGATCTCATGCGTGCCCGCCGGCGAGGGCCCCGGCAAGAAGCCGGGGAGGCTCGATAGGGACTACGAAATTCTGAGCGCAAAGGATCTCGCCGGCATCATGCGCTCGCTGCGCGATGAACGGCGCTTGCCGCCCGATACCAAAGACCCGTCGCCGCTGGCGGGTGTTCAGGGAAAAATTGCGCTTGCCAGGCTCCCCGATGGCAGCTTTGCGCTCCCGTCGCGTGAAAGCGGCGCGCCAACCACGCATATTCTGAAGGTCCCTCGCCGCGGCGAAGAAGTACTCGTCGATTATGAGTATCGGCTGATGTCGCTTGCGGAGAAGATTTATGCGGACCAGGTTGCTCAAGTAGAGCCGCTGGAAATCGACGATGCGCGCGGCCTTCTCATTACACGGTTTGACCGTAACGTGACGAATGGCGTCGTGAGTCGAATTCATCAAGAAGATTTTTGCCAGGCACTGGGTCTGCCGAAGGGCCTGAAATACGAGCGATACGGAAAAGGCGAACGTATTTTCAATGCTGCCGCTGTTGGCAAACTGCTCGGACAAACGCGCCTGCCGGCGAGAGCCCGCCGGCTCTTTCTTCAAATGACGGTTCTGAATCTTGCTGTCGGCAACACCGACAACCATGCCAAGAACCACGCTCTCATTTATCGTGGAAACACGCCCGAGCTCGCGCCGCTTTATGACGTCGTGCCCGTGCTTCTGGATCGAAGCGCCAATCACGACTTCTCCCTGCATGTCGGCGCCGCCGGCCAGATGGAGGCACTTACGCGAGACGCATTCTTCGAGTTTGTGCGGGCGGTAGGCATAAGATCCCGCGGCAAATCCGCCGAAGAAGAAGTCCTGAACAGCGTTCGGGATACTCTGACCGCCATCGCCGGCAATGTCGATACGTTCCAGGGTGGTCAGATGAAGATTCTCGGCGACATGATCGCCCATCAGATCGCGCTCGTTGCCGACGCGCTCGCCATATCCGTAGAAATACCCGAGCGCGACGCGTTTCTCAGGCGAGGCGGTGCATTTCGTTTGCAGTGCTAAGCGAACCAGACTTTGGAACTGCAAGCTTGGTCCGGAAAATCTGATCAAGTCCCACTACCTGCAGTAGAGAGATGGGACAACGGGATAAACCTCGTTCCATCCATCGCCTCCGATACCTCTAAGCCTGCTATCCCGCTCATATATCGAACTACGGGGTCCGCTGCCGAAAGATTGGTGGCGGTCCAGCATCTTGGACGAGGGTCTCGAGGTACAGGTATCTGTCGGTAGGCCCCTCCCTCCCCTCAGTTAACAACCGGCGCTCGCTCACGACCCGAGGCTACGCCCAGTCCGCCCTGCAGCGCTGGCGCATGCCCCACATCTTTCGAAATCGTTTCGGCAGATTTCAAAAACGCGCCCTGCCCTTTTTTTCTTCTGTAGTCGGTTCATATCACCGCGACAACCAACTCGCTTGGCTTCGCTGGTCGTCACACCATAAAGAATTAGGGCCGGATATATCGTGTTTTCCGTTTTCTATTTTTCCGTTTTTCTATTTTCCGGCTTTCTATTTTTCCGTTTTTCTATTTTTCGTTTTTTTACTTACGATCACGGTGTTTTGACTCAACATCGACTCATGTGATTGAATTTTTGCTTGATTTTTACTTACACGGGATACCGCGGAGAACCCTATGTTTGATGTCCATGAAACACGATACGCAGCACGTATCGATGAGTTTGGCCCCGGTGGCGCTCGGCCAGTCGTCACGGGGCGCCGGGATATCCCGACCTCCAAGGTGCTAACGCGGTCTGGTGAATACGTCGATTGTGAGCACAATGTAGAGCGCGATTTTGTAACGATCGTCGACCTCGACCCACGTGTCACCCGCATCCGCCATCAACCACATCGATTATCATATCTGTGGTCGGGCCAACGCGTGTCATACGTACCCGACTTCGAACTCGAGACGGTGAGCGGTACCTACATCGTCGAGGTAAAGACCAGACGTGAATACGAGCGTAAGGAAGCCCTAAGAGAACGTCTCTCTCAGATTCGACAGGTCTATGAGAGCATCGGACTATCCTTCTTCATTTCATTCGATGATGTCATTCGAATCGAGCCTCGCTTTTCAAACCTATGCGAGATGAGGCGGTACCGCTCCACGGCAGTGTCATCGCGTGATCGAGCTGCCATTCGCGATCATTTGGCACGTTGCAGTTCCGACACTCTTTCTAACTGCGCCGCTCTCGTGATCGATTCACACGGGAACTCCGCAGTCCTTTCACTTGCTGCAAACCATCTCATTGACCTGGATATGTCGGAGCGGATCTCGGGGAACACCCTCTGCCGCCTGCCCCACCCTACCGTTTGATTTCCCAGATGAACAAAAATCTCCCCCCTTCACACCGCCCGTCGGACGTCACGTTTCATATTCCCAAAGGCGAAATCGTTATGCTCGAAGGCACTCGCCTTCAGTTCAAGAAACGATACCCTTCCGGCAACTATGAGTTTGTGAATCCGGAAGATGGTGAACCTTTTATCATTGAGGTCACAGCCCTTCTTAAAAAGTGGCTCGAAAACAAGCTTGTCTTGCAAGGCAACAGCGATCTACATCCGCTCGAACAGAAGCGGCTCGAAATTCCTCTGGATCAGTTGACGGAAAAAGAGTCAGCCGAACTTGAGTTTTGGCTTGCCTGTGTGACAGCTTTCTATGCGGTGCATCCACGCCCCAAGAAAACCAAAAAGGGTCTCACCCCAATCCTCGAACGCATCAGAAGGGAAACCGGCGACAAGAGGCCGCGATCATGGCAGGTCTTCCAGAGCAAGATCCGCAAATTCGAAATGGGAGGACGAGATCCGCGCGCCCTGATCAGTCTCAATCGATACAAGGGAAACCCGCATCAGTCTCGGCTTCTACCTATCGTAGATCAAATTATCGATAACGCGATTTCAGAAGTTTATCTGACTCCTGATAACTACAATCGCAAGGTATTCTGCGGGAGGGTTTTAGCCGACATCTACAAGTACAATCAAAACGTCGGTTTTGGTGGACCGCATATTCCTGTTCCTGACCGCTCCACCCTCTATCGACGTCTCCACTGGATAGACGGCTATCTAGAATTATACGCGAGAGAAGGAAAAGAGGCTGCCGATCAGAAGTATCGGCCTGCCTATGCTGGGAAGCCAGCTACACGCATCGGCGAGGTCTATGAGATAGACCACCACAAATGCGATACCCATCTTTGCGACGCTGAAACCGGATTGATGCTCGGCCGGCCGTGGTTGACATTGGTTGTCGACAGATTCAGTCGTGCGATTGTCGGCTTCTACCTCTCATTCGCCACGCCATCCTGGCATTCAATCGCACAAGCTCTTCGCATGGCGATCATGCCGAAAGAACCGTTCCTCGCGTCCGATGGTCAAACGAGGCTTGTATGGTTCGCACATGGTGTATGCGAATGGATCGTTACCGACAATGCGCTCGAATTAAAGTCTTCCGATCTCGTAAGTGCTGCCAAAAAGGTTCAAATCGGCGGGATAACCTGGGCACCACGGTATAAGCCAAATTACAAGGGCATCGTTGAACGCTTCTTTGGTTCAATGGAAGAAGACTTCGGCCAAAGCTTGCCCAATGCAGCAAAGCAACCAAACAGAAAAGCTTCTCCCCGGAAAAAGACAGACCCCAAACACGCCATAACGCTGGACGAATATCGCGCGAAATTCATTGAGTGGGTGCTGCAGGTCTACAACCGCAGCCTACACACAAAACTGCATTGTTCCCCGGAAATGATGTGGCGGGAGGGCGCTAAACTTCATCCGCCGAGATTGCCCAGATCTGCCCGGGATCTGAATGTGCTAATGATGTATGTGAAAGAGCGGACGCTGCATCAATACGGAATTGAGCTGAATAATCTGAGATACAACAGCCCCGACGTTGCGAGACTACGTTCAGATTTCGGAGGCTCACTGAAACTCCCGGTGCGTTTCGATCGATCGGAACTGGGATATATCTACATCCAACATCCGACATCAGGCGAACTCTACAAGATACCCTGCACAACTCCGATGTATGCTGATGGCTTGTCTCTTGATGTACACCTAGCGGTTTGGGAGACGATGCGTGAGAAAGGCATTTCTTCTACGAAAGATGCGGATCTCGTAATTTATCGCGATAACATCATTCGGGAGGCGCAGAAGGCGCGCGGCCACAAGAAGCTTACAATACGGAAGCAGAGCGAAATTCTTCTGTCTGGCTTCGACGACTTTACGCCAGGAAAGGTGATTGTTAATCGAGCCGAAAGTCAGTCGAATGCTTTCGACCAGATGTTGGGTGACAAGGATAATGCAGCACCTTCTCCATCTCATACTGTGGAATTTCCATCATCTCTTGAACCGGACGCCTTGCCCCGAACAGTGGGGAAACTGAACGTCGTTAGCGTACAGAAACCAAAACCCAAGGATCGCTCCGAGATTCCACGCCCCAAGAAGATCTCGATCGTCGAGGATGAATTTGATGAAAATTCTTTTCACTCCCCAAAGATCGAACCCATATCTCCGCTCAAGCAGAGCTATTCGCCGCGTGTAACGACCGGACTCTCCGGTATCCCGATGACGCGGCTTGATGCTCATCCTCGTAACGCATCATCCGACACGGACAGCGAAGATGACACCAATTGAGCACGCAGAAGCCATTGAGCACAAATCCCGTGAACGCGCGGCCGCCCTGAAGAACGCATTCCTCATGTTTCCCCGGGTAGAGCACGCATACACTGAAATCCGCAATCTCCATCGCATGGGGGTTCCGGGCCCGAGAGCCGAATGCATCGTCCTATATGGCCAATCTGGTGCGGGGAAATCTCACATCCTGAAATTCTATCTTGGAGAACATCCCACCCGGAGGGTTCCAATAACCGATGGCAGGGATCCCACAAAGAGTGGCACGCGTCTTCAGGATGAAGTCGTGATGGTCGAGGCGCCTTCGCCCGCTTCGCGGAGGGCTTTGATCGATCGGATTCAACGCGCTATGCAGCCGGAACCACTGCCCATTCGTCTCACGCTTGGTGAGCGCCGCGAGCGTTTGGTCGAGATGCTTCAAAAGGCGGGTACACGGTTGCTCATCATAGATGAGTTTCAACATCTAATCGACCATAGAAGCAAACGGGTGATCCTGGAGGCGAGCGATCTTGTGAAGTCTCTTCTGAACGCCGCAGTTTGCCCGATCGTGCTCTCTGGAACACCGGAAATACTCAAGATCCTCGAAGCGGACAGCCAGCTCCGGAGCCGCGTTTACTCCATTCCTTCAATCACTCCCTTCGATTGGGATGACCCGTCTGATCAGGAGCAGTTTCTTGGCTATCTTGTTGAGGCAGAAGCTTGCCTGAAATTTGAGAAGACTTCGAGCCTCTCAGAGCCCGACTGCGCGAGGCGCATTCACATGGTCTCCGGTGGTCTCATCGGAGAAACGCAGCGTCTCGTTTCCGCTGCTGCGGAAATTGCCACACGGGCGGATCTTCCATGTATTTCCAACGAATGTCTGGCTTTGGCCGTCGACAGAGCCTGGCTGCAGCACAAAGGAAAGCAGGGTAACCCATTCCGGCAGGTCAGCGTCCCCGCGCGCCAGGTCGAGTACAGGTGACATCATGTACAAGCTGCGATCGCTACTGGACCCCATCGCGGATGAGAGCCTGCTCAGCCATATCGTCCGTACCGCGGAGGAGAACTGCCTGAAGCCTGACAATATGGCCGAGCTTGTTGGAACGAAAACCGGAGGCATCGTTCCACTACTCTTTGACCGAAGCTTGGCTGAAAAGCTCGCGCCCCTGCTGGGCTTACCTCTCGACGAAGTCCAGCTAAAGATGTACCTGCCGCTCTCAGGCGAAGCACCACAGCAGGCACCAAGGACCTCACGCATTGGCGCACGTTTCACAAATACGGGCGTCCTGAACCTACCTCGACAATCCACCATGCATTCGTTCTTCGGAACGCCGGTAAACCGTGAGGATTTCCATTTCTCCAGCCGCCGTTTTGCACCCGGCGCCTTGGCTGAAGGCGGTTATCACCGGGCGTCGTGGGACATCGATTTTATCTTCGCCAACCGGGAAACCGGCGAGATGCTTCAAACTACGTGCGGCTATTGCAACAAGAAGCCTAACTGGCGGACGAAAGGCGTGACGAGCTGCACATGCAAGGAAGATCTTCGACATGAGAAAGCAATTCCGATTCCGGAGGAGCTTCGGGATTTATCTTCCTTTCTCCACGATCTGATCGATCCGTGCTCCGAGGTGCGGGCACGATGCCGTTCAAATCTTCCCCTCCCCCTCCGGGATCTCAGTGTATCCACCTTGGTCGACCTGATGGCCACGGTCGGTCATTTAGCCAGCCGATGTTCTGCCGAAGCGAAAGTGGTTCTGAAAGATCTGGCGGCGGATCGCAGGTTCGGGCTGATGCTTTTGGGATATCAGCACTTGTCTGAATGGCCTGGCCAGATTCTTCCGCTAATCGAGCAAGCCCTAAACGAAGGAGTTTCAGGCTCCTTCCGGCAGCACCTTGCGCTTGGTCGCATCTTTCCCATTGCGGAGCGTGCGGAATATCCAGAGACCAAATCCATCCTGCTTTCCACAGCAATGGAGGTCTGGGCAGGCTCGCTCGAACCTTCAGCTATGGCGAGTTAGGAGGACCGCGGCACTTTCCTCTTTGTCTCCAGAATGCCGCGAAAACGGGATGCGGATGTGCCGTCCGATTGTCTTATCCCGTCTCGCCTTCGTTCCGATGCCCTTCGACAAATCCAGCCTGACGGCCCCCTTACATCAACGAGGGACCGCGTCTCGAACGCTACCTCGTGAAGCGCTGGCGGCTGTCTGCCGCTGCCGCGGCCGATGTAGTGCAGGAGGCCTTCATCCGGCTGATGCGCGTACCGCAGCAGCAGGACATCCGGGATGTGCCGCGCCATCTGCGGCGACTATCGAGACCGCAGCCATCGACGATCGCCGCACGGCGCGAGGAGGCAATGCGCGCCGCTTCATAGGACGCCTCTGGCGAAGGATTGCGCAGTTCGTTGCGCTGGATGATGTCGGCGTTGATGAACGGACCGCGAAGCCGGGAGCGACGCTGGTCACATAGAGCGTAGATTTGCCGGCATCGTTCGACCTGGGAAGGACAATCATTGTCGGTTTCAAGTCTCGCCGGCGGTCTTCTCGCGCACGAAGTTGCCGTTGGTATCCAGACCGACACCGAGGCCAAGCTGCCGTCGCCGGGCAAACCAGGCCTCCTCATCGGATCCGGTCTGTCCCATTTTCTCGACGAAGCTGTTGAGCCAGACGTCCTTTTCCTCGCCGGTGAGCTCCGCAGTCCCGATTTCCCCCGAAAGGGCCGCCGTTATCCGGGCGTAATCGAAATTACCCGACTTCTCGATCGCGCGACCGATATGCACCCAATGTGCAACCTGTCCCGAGACCGATCGGCTCTGCAGTTCGGACTCGCGCCGCATGATCTTCATGATGTCATCGGCAAGCTTGATGGATCGGGTCATGTGCAACCTCTGCACCAAAGGTGGCATTTTGCTACCTCTCTTTTCAAGTCTGCGGAGGGAGGCACGAACCCGAATCCGATGTGCCGTTCAGCATAGTTGCGATTTGTCCATATATGGACTATATCTATATCCGGATTGGAGGCGAAGATGGCTAATCAGAAGAAGCGGCCCCTTGGTGAAGGAGATGGCCTTCAGCGGTTCGACGTGTCCCGGTTCGCACCGGCCAACCGCCGCCGTCTCAGCGCGCCCGCTCTGCGGGCCTTCCTGACGATCGCGGACCTCTGGGGCCTGACGGAAGAACAGCGCCTCCTGGTCCTGGGCCTTCCGGCCAGATCCACCTATCACAACTGGTGCAAGCGGGTGCGCGAGCATGAGGCCATAACACTCGACGTGGACGTGCTCTTGCGGATTTCTGCGGTTCTGGGCATCCACCAGGCGCTCGGCATTCTTTTTCCCGATGAGCGCTCCGGCGTCGAGTGGCTGACGACGCCGCATGGCGCCCTTCCGTTCGGCGGCAGACCACCGCTCGATCTCCTCACAAGCGGCTCTCAGGACGGATTGCTGAGCGTGCGACGTTTTCTCGATGGCGCCCGCGGCGGCCTCTATATGCCGCCGGGCAGTATCGACGAAGCGTTCGAGCCCTACACCGACGATGAGCTCGTTTTCCAGTGACGGATGCCTACGCTGCCGCGCCGCAACCCTCGCATCGGCTGATCCCTTCGAGATTTCCGCCCGTGGGGCTGTTCGACACGGTTGCAACCGCGGCCGACCTCGAAGCCGTGATGGAACTTGCCGGCTGGACCAATGACCGGCTTGTCGCCGAACGCATCGATCGCCTGCCCAGGGACGAATGGGTCTATGGCGTGCCGAATGCGAGTGTGGTCATGGCCGCCTTTCTTCATGCCGCCCCCGGCGGAATGCGGTTCAACGGCCCGGAGCTCGGCGCATGGTATGCCGCCGGCGATATCCGCACCGCGGCCGCGGAAGTCGGGCATCATCTGCGCCGTGAAGCGGCTGCCCGCGGCGTGCCGGGAATGACCCGGATTTACCGCGCCTACACGGCGACGCTTCAAGGCGAGTATCTCGATATCAGGGGACACCAGTCGACCCGTCCCGAGCTTTATATGAGCGACAGCTATACCGAGGCGCAGAAATTCGGCGAGGCGGTTCGCGCGTTGGGCGGCGCGGGCATTCTCTACGACAGCCTGCGACGGCGCTCAGGCCTCAATGTCGTCGCGCATCGGCCGCGCAACATTGCCGACATTGCGCAGACGGATCATTTTGAAATTGCCGTGTTCTCGACGGGACGAAATATCGAAGTCCGCAAATTGAAGACTTGACCCGCATAAAGCTCGAAGCATTCGGTTGCCTTGGGCGCGAACGCTACTTCAAGCAAAGGGCCAATGGTGCGCCGGGGACATCAAATAGGCAAAATCGATTCCGCAGGAAACAGCCATCAATCGCGATTATTGCGCTCTGAAACAAGCCAAATTGCGTCTCTATTCAATCGTGCAATCTTTCGTAGCTCCGCGACAGCCCTTGCCACACAAAAATAATTTTGTGTGGCAAATTGAGTGAAGTGGACGTGTCAAGGAAGAAAGCCCAGCAAATTGATTACGGGATTTGACCGGATTATCTTTTTCTACTTTTCCTTCAAACCTTCGTGTCGCGTTGAATGACGGACGCCACTCCGCACATCGAGCGAGTTCCCTTATGGCTGGCTTGATTCCTTTAGGGTCGCGGGTATGCTTGTCAGCGACCCCATAAGCGAGGTCACTTTGATGTGGAGATTTCACTCCCCTGCAATTTTTTGTCCAGTACCCTGCGACAAACAAGCTTATTGGTTGTGCATTCAATAAGATATATAGAAAATATATCTTATTTCTGCCGCATCCGGATTCAGTACGTCTGAATCGTGCGCGCACTTAGCCTAACCAACGCAAGAAACCGGTGCCGATGATTGCAACATTGACATCTACCGAGCGTCAAATCGCAATTGCCATTTCCATTCTTGTGTCCGTCTGCGGAATCGCACTTGCAGCCGCGGGACGACATGACCCATTGGAAATTCATGGATTTATTATTCTGGTGGCGGGACTTCTTTGCGCCATTGTCGTCATTCACAGCTATTACGAACCGGAGCCAACGCCCGACCGCTTGTCGAGTTACTACGATCCGCCTATCAAGGCGGGCATTGCCATGTCTATGGCTTGGGCAGTGTTCGCCATGTTCGTTGGCGTGTGGGTGGCATTGCTGCTCGCCTGGCCGGAACTGACATTTGATCAGCCTTGGGCCGGCTTCGGACGATTGCGGCCGGTTCACACTACAGGCGTCATTTTCGGCTTCGGCGGGAATGCACTCATCGCGACGTCCTTTCACGTCATGCAGCGTACTTCACGCGCGCGTATGCCTGACCAGATCTCTCCCTGGTTTGTCCTTGCCGGCTACAATCTCTTCTGCATTCTTTCGGTCAGCGGCTACTTCATCGGTATTACCCAGTCGAAAGAGTACGCAGAAGCGGAATGGTATGCGGATATCTGGCTCGTTATCGTATGGGTGACCTACTTCGTACTTTACATACGAACGATAGCGCGTCGGAAGGAACCGCACATCTATGTAGCCAACTGGTATTTTCTGGCGTTCATCCTCGTCGTCGCGATCCTGCATATCGTCAACAACATCGCCGTTCCGGTCTCGATCGGCCATGCCAAGAGCTACACTGTGTGGGCCGGCGTGCAGGATGCCATGGTGCAGTGGTGGTATGGCCACAATGCCGTTGCCTTCTTTCTGACGGCTGGCTTTCTCGGGATGCTCTACTATTACCTCCCCGTGAGAGCGCAACGCCCGATCTTCTCCTACCGGCTTTCGATCCTCAGCTTCTGGGGCATCACATTCTTCTACATGTGGGCCGGCTCTCACCACTTACATTACACCGCCTTGCCCCACTGGGTGCAGACGCTAGGCATGACCTTCTCGGTAATGCTTCTGGTGCCGTCATGGGCGTCGGCTGGTAACGCGCTGCTAACACTTAACGGCGCTTGGCACCGCGTGCGTGACGACGCAACGCTTCGTTTCATGATGGTCGCCGCGGTGTTCTACGGATTGTCCACGTTTGAAGGATCGTTCATGGCCATTCGGCCGGTGAACTCGCTCTCGCACTACACTGACTGGACGGTTGGGCACGTTCACGCCGGAGCACTCGGATGGGTTGCGCTGATTACCTTCGGTTCTTTTTATACGCTTGTGCCGAGTCTCTGGAAGCGCGAGCGCATGTACTCAGCCGGCCTTGTGGAAGTCCACTTCTGGCTCGCTCTGGCAGGCACGCTCGTCTACGTCTTCGCAATGTGGAACTCCGGCGTCATCCAAGGGCTTATGTGGCGGACATACACAAAGGAAGGAACCCTCGCCTATTCCTTCCTCGACTCACTTGTGGCGATGCGCCCCTACTATGTTGCCCGGGCTTTCGGCGGCATTCTCTTTCTGGCCGGCGCAATCGTGGGCTCCTACAACATCTGGATGACAGTGCGAGCAGTTCCCCAAGCTGCCGACACCGGCAAGGACGCGCCCCAGCCCGAAAAAGTTGCGGTCGCGGGAGAATAATGCGATGCCCGAACTCTTCCACCGTAAACTAGAGCGCTCCACCATCGGCTTCGTTCTGGCCGTCATAGCCGTCGCAAGCGTGGGCGGAATCGTGGAAATCGCGCCGCTCTTCACCATCGACGAAACGGTCGAGGAAGCCCCCGACATGCGGCTGTATACGCCGCTCGAGCTGGCAGGCCGCAATATCTACATCCGCGAAGGTTGCTACGCATGCCACAGCCAGATGATCCGCACTCTTCGCGACGAAGTCGAACGCTATGGCCCATATTCGCTTGCCGTTGAATCCCGTTATGATCACCCCATGCTGTGGGGCTCGAAAAGAACGGGTCCGGATCTGGCTCGCGTTGGCGACAAATATTCCGATCTTTGGCACGTTTCCCATCTAACAAACCCTCGCGATGTCGTTCCGGAGTCGAATATGCCCGCCTATCGATGGCTGGCGCGGAACCCGCTGCAGATGGAAGATCTTCCATTACATCTCGCGGCACAGCGCGCGGTCGGCGTACCCTATACTGACGACATGATCGAAAATGCCGCGAAGGACGCATACGGGCAGGCGACTCCCGATAGCGATGCCGCATCGGGGGTTGCCGAGCGATACGGGGAAGAGACGCAGATTCGAGCTTTCGACGGCGTTGCCACGCGCGTCACGGAAATGGATGCTCTGGTGGCATATCTTCAGATCCTCGGGCGCATGACCGACGCGGCCTTCGAACACACAGCGGCACCCCAGGAGCCGCCAGAACCAGTCAAATGATGAACAAGGAGCTCACGTGATGGAGATCGATCACAATGCTCTCGTTTTCTTTTCCAAAAGCTGGGGCCTTCTCTACTTGGGCGGGTTCGCGGTTTGCGTTGTCGTCTATACCTTCTGGCCTTCTAACAAGAAGCGCTTCGTAAGGGCGAAAGAGAGCATTCTCGACCCGGTGGATAAGCCATGGCAGTAGAAGAACGCGATCCGGTCAGCGGTCGGAAAACAACCGGACATGAATGGAACGGGATAACGGAGTTGGACACTCCCGTTCCGAAGGGTGTTCTAATTTTTCTGATCGTCACCCATGTGTTCGCGGTCCTCTGGTGGTTCCTGATGCCAACATGGCCGCTTGGGACCAGCTATACAAAAGGATTTCTGGGGGTCAATCAACACAGCACCGTTGAAGAAAAGCTCGTGACCGCACAGGCAGGACGCGCTTCCTGGATGAATAGAATTGAAGCCGAGAGCTTCGAGCAGGTTCTGGCCGACCCGCAGCTCATGTCGATTGTCGAGAGCACTGGCCATCGTCTGTTCGGTGACAATTGCGCCGCCTGTCATGGCGTCGACGGAAAGGGCCGCGCGAACTACCCAAACCTGACAGATGACGATTGGTTGTGGGGTGGCTCAGTGGAAACCATCGCCGAGACGATGCGTGTAGGGATCAACACTGAACATCCGGAAAGCCGTTTTGCGCAAATGCCCTCCTTCGGCGTCGACGGAACACTCAACCGCGAAGAGATAAGCAAAGCCGCAACTTACGTCTATTCTCTGAGTCATCCAGAGTTTTCGACGGAAGAGGTCAAGAAAAAGATCGAAAGCGGAAAAGAGGTTTTTCAGGCCAATTGTGCTTTTTGTCATGGCGAGGATGCGCGAGGAAATCAGGAGATTGGCGCGCCCAATCTGGCCGACGCGCGTTGGCTCTATGGCGGTGATCTGCAAACCATCGTGGATACTATTCATGGCGGACGGCAGGGGCACATGCCCACTTGGGACGAACGGCTGACAGAGGGAGAGATCAAGATACTCGCTCTCTATGTTCACTCGCTGTCGAAGGAAATGCGATGATCCACAGCCAGGCAAAGGCCAGCATCAAGACAAGGCTTTTCATCTGGAGCATCGTTTCAGCGGCACTTTTGCTGTTCTTCGTCGCCAATGCGCACCTCGTATACGTTGCGTACGACTCCCAGCCGGATTGTATGCCGCATCTCAAGGAAGCAGGTAACAACGGAAACTTCAGAGCAGCGAAGTCTGCCTGCTGAGGAGGAAAGACCTATGAACGAAGTCGACAGCTCCTACGGCTTACTGAGCGAGACCTCCAGCATTGCCGAAACAAGAAACAAGAGTCTGCAGAGACATCTTCCCTTCACTATCGGCTTCAAATGGCTCCGCGCGGGGTGGCATGACCTAATCATTCATCCTGGACAAAGTTTGGCTTATGGTTTCGGCGTTTTTCTTGTTTCCCTGCTCGTTGTTATGTTGCTGGCTCAGCTCGACCTGGACTACATCCTTTTTCCTGCACTAGCCGGCTTCATGATCGTGGCTCCCATTTTGGCTGTCGGACTTTACGAGAAAAGCCGGACGTTGGAGAGCGGGGAACGCATAACTCTCCGGCGGATGTTCAGAGCCAAACCAAAAGCCGGTGCGCAGATCTATTTTGCCGGCGTGATGCTTTGCCTCCTCATGCTTCTCTGGATGCGCGCCGCCGTTCTTCTCTATGCCCTCTTTTTCGGCGTCAGGCCATTTCCGGGGCTCGATCACATCCTGGGGTTACTCGTTACGCAGCCACTTGGGTGGTCAATGCTCATTGTGGGCACGGCGATCGGCAGTCTCTTTGCTTCATTCGCTTTTGCGATCAGCATTTTTTCCATTCCCATGCTGCTCGACCGCTCTACCGATGCGATGACGGCCATGGGCACAAGCATGGCGCTCGTCTGGAACAATTTCATTCCAATGGTGGTTTGGGGAATGATCGTCGTGGTTCTTTTCGCAATATGCGTTCTTACGGCGCTCACCGGGTTGATCGTGATTTTTCCTCTGCTGGGGCACGCCACTTGGCACGCCTACCGAATGGTCGCCCAATCGGACCAATAGAGGTCATGTAAGAAGTGGTGTTCTTCTTACTTGGACCATCTAGCCGGTTCGTCAGGGAGGTCGCGATTTCTCGATCGCAGAAAGCGATTCAATGACTGTCCTTGTATGGCTGATTCCAATAGCGCTGGTAATGGGTTTGGTCGCTTTGTGGGCGTTTATGTGGTCGATAGAAAGCGGCCAATATGATGACCTTGAAGGCGCGGCGGAACGAGTTCTGCTCCATCCACAGGAGGACCACCCGCTACCAGATGAAAAAAGATGCAGTTCACGCGAAGAAGGAAGTAATGTTGAAGGTAATGGTTATGAGAAATGACCTTTTCGGCGCGCGCCGCCTTGACCATTAGAATGGATGTGGTTCATGTCCGAGCTACTAAAGCACAAGATCGATCCGGTTGGAGCGGTGGCATTCATATTCGGATGCGCCGTTGTCGTCCCCAGCATAGCCGCCCTTGGGATCACCCTCTTGGCTGTCGTTCGCGTCGTCTTTTCTACCTGAAGGATGACGCGTTCAGGTCGGGCCTAAAATCGGTGATCATTCGCGTTTCGTCTCCGCCAAACGGAAGGCGTTGCGGGCTTTCAATAAATCCTGCCGCGACAGAATACCCACCACATGGCGGCTCGAAGGATCGATGATCGGAATGCGTCCTATTCCAGTCTCGATGATGATATCCGCTACCAAGCCGCTCGGGCTATTGGGGTAGGCAAAGGGTTGAGAAGCATCAGCGAGCGCATCAGCAATCGTGGTGCTGTCGGCGCTGCTGGCACTTTGCCAACGGAGCGCATCGGTTCGCGACACCAAGCCGAGAAGTCGCCTTTCGGAATCGACAACAGGATAGCTGCGATGTTTTGCTTTCTCACGAAAGAAGGCAAGTGCCTCCGCAACTGTGGTCGTCCCGGGAAGGGTTTTTGGATCTCGCGTCATGAGCTCTCCGGCTTGCATCAAGTCCAGCGAGTCAACCGAGTATTCCTGCAGTACATGACGCCCGCGCCGCGCGATCTTCTCCGTCAAAATGGACCTGCGCATCAGCAATACGCTCACCGCATATGCACAACCCGCCGCAGCGATCGTACAAGGAAGCATCTCGTAATGTCCGGTAAGCTCCACGGCGAACAATGCACCCGTGATGGGCGCTCTCATAGCACCGCTCATGATGCCGGCCATCCCCACCATTGCCCACCCTCCCGCCTCGCCCGGCAGAAGAAGACCCATGAGCGATCCGGCTGCTCCTCCCAGAATCAGAAGTGGTGCCAGCACGCCACCCGACGTGCCCGAACCCAGCGCAATAAGCCAAACGCAGGCCTTTACGATAAGCAGAGCCGTTACCACCTGCACCGCCAGGGAATTGTCGAGCAAAGATTGGATGCTGGTATATCCTGCCCCCAAAACATGCAGGTCGATGAGCCCGCCTATTCCGACCCCAACGCCACCTATAGCAGGCCACCACATCCAGTGGACAGGCAATCTGTGAAACAGGTCTTCTATCCAATATAGCGCCGTGGAAAGCAGCGTCGCCTCAAGGCCAGTAACAATGCCGATGCAAGCCGCAGCCGCAATTGATGCAGGCTCCACCACCATCGTCGTCAAAAAGGAAAACATCGGTCCGCCGTCGATCATCACCGGACGCCACAACCAGGCGACGAGTGCTGCGACGACCACAGGAACAAAACTTCGTGGTTTCCACTCGAATAGTAGAACTTCGACCGCCAGCAAGATGGCGGCAAGCGGAGTGTTGAAAATTGCCGTCATGCCGGCAGCGGCGCCGGCAACCAGCAATGTCTTGCGCTCAGCCGCACTAAGATGGAAGCACTGAGCAAAAAGCGAACCGATTGCACCTCCGGTCATTATTATCGGGCCTTCTGCCCCAAACGGGCCACCACTGCCAATGGAGACTGCGGAAGATAGGGGCTTTAGAATGGCGACTTTCAACGAAAGCCTGCTCTCGCCGTATAGGATGGCTTCTATCGCCTCAGGAATTCCGTGACCGCGAATTTTTTCTGATCCGAATCGGGCCATCAATCCCACGATCAAGCTGCCCATCGCAGGTACCACGAGAACACCGAAGCCGATTGACGTTTCGGTGATCGATGCGGGAGCTACCGATACCCTGCCGAACCAAAAAAGGTTAGTCGCAAAAGCGATTAGCTGGAGTAAAATCCAAGCTCCGCAGGCCCCGCCTGTGCCAACCACCAGCGCCATTCCAGCTAACAAGATCATCCGCCAATCGGCGCTGTGATCAGCGAGCTGGTGATAATCAGCGATACGTCGGGACTTCATTCAGGACCTTTATGCCTCGCTCACCTTTTTGGTTTATTATATCGTATTACGATATTTCTCAATACGAGCTTTTCCCTTGACCGAACGCCCTCTACGAGACCTCGACTATGTGTTGCTGGCAGACTTTCGAGCAGCACTGCGCTCATTTGCAGCCTTCAGCGAAGCGAAGGCGGCAGAAGTCGGGCTTTCACCTCAGCAACATCAGGCGTTGCTTGCCATCCGCGGTTCTGCGCCGGAACAGGCTACCGTTGGCCACCTCGCCGAACGGCTGATGCTTAAACCTCACAGCGCTTCTGAATTGGTGAGCAGACTCGAAGCATTGGGTTTGGTCCAACGCGAGACAGCAGAAAATGACAGACGAATGTCGATTCTCCTCCTCACAGATCGAGCAAGAGAATTGCTTACTCAGCTGTCTAAGCATCATCGCGACGAAATCCGTCGACTTAAGCCGCTTCTGCTCGACCTCCTCGAGCGCTTCAACTGACAAGCTCACGGACAGGTAATTTTCCTGTTGCCAGATGTATGCGAATTTTCGACGCTGCATTACTGATCTGAAAGGGCATGCATCTCTTAGCGGAGATCCAGATTCTAATAGACAGTGCTAGTCTCCACATTGTTGGGTCGAAACCTACGTTTCCCCCGGGTAATGATGCTTTGTGACAGCCTTCCCGACGAGGGTGGTGACGCGATGCGGTCGTATCACCGCGCCACCAGCTTCTTATCTGTTCCGCTGCACACCGATTACCTTCAACGAGCGCTGATCGCCATATCGAGTGTTCCAGGAAATTGTGTTTCCGATCTTCATTCCAAGAAGTGCAACACCCACGGGAGAAGCAAGTGAAACGACCCCTTCTCTCGACACGGCATTCTCGGGAAGCGCCAATGCGAGACGTTCTACGCGACCCGTGGCGCCGAAAATAAATTCGGCGGTCGAACCCACGGTGACCACGTCGAGCGGCACACGAAACAATGGTACCAGCCGAGCTCGCTCCAGTTCCCGCTCGAGGAAACGTCCGACTTCGGGAATTGCGTCAATCAGCAGTTCCGAAACTTCGCAAATCTCATCGAACTGTTCTTCGGCCACGACAATCGGTGGAAGGTCGGCGAAGGCCTCCGTCATTCTCTCTATGATTGCCATTACGCAGCCTCCGGTCCGTCGTCTGTGCGACCTTGAGTCATCCGCGCTCGAGCCTCCGCTTCCGGCTGATTTTCAAGCGCCGATATTTCAATGCGGAGCTTCCTTCCATCGAATACCTCCGCCTCCACCGTCTCTCCCGGCTTCCTGCCGATAAGAGCAAGGCCCACTGGGGTCAAAACGCTTACGTATTGCCCGTTTGGCACTTGTTGGTGACCAAGAGTCAGCAATCGACGTTGTTGAACGTCGCCATCGATGCGGTATCGCACAGTTGTACCGAGCGTGATTACATCCTCGGGCATTTCATCAGAGGGCAGGATCTGAGCTACGGACAAGAGGTGTGCGATCCATTGACGCATCGGGTTCAGCATGTCGATTTCTTCGAATGCCGTTATTTCGAGGCGTCCATAGTCATGGGAGCTAAGCACCCGCCGGGGGTGTCTCGGTTCGTTGATTCTATTAGCTTTATATGAAGGCAAGCGCGTTGCGCCGTTGTCCTTGTTCGACATAGCGGAATCCTCACAGCGGAACGGCGTTGCAGCCGCCCGTCTATCTAGTTCAAATTTGGTGTGAGAACGATGTCCCCGGACTTCGCGCGCGCATGCGCCGCGTCGGCCCGGGGCTAAACTCCCGCGAGCAACGTACCAGGCGCAAGAAACTGAAATTCGTTCGCGAATTGCATAAAATAAGTCTACTGCATTTCAAAAAGTTGTCAAAGTACACGGATCCTGGATCCTTTTGCGCAAATCAGCGATCGATCAGCAGTTTTTGCTTCGACAGCCTCGCAATGACTTTTTGGTTGATCCGCTCGCAGCGTTCGCCGAGGAAAGGAAACGCGTCCTGCATGGTGGAGCTGAAAACTTCGTTCAGCTGAACGCGCAACTGACGGCGTGCCCGGTGTAGACGCGTCTTGACCGTCTCTGCCCTGATCCCCAGTGATGCTGCCGTCTCGTCCACAGAACAGTCCTGAATGTCCCGAAGGACGAAGACGAGACGAAACGGCTCGGGTAGCTCGTCGACGGCATTCTCTATGAGGGTCCGTATCTGGGTGCGGGCGACCTCGGCTTCGGGATTTTCCATCACATGCGCTCCCCGAAACGGAATGACCAGCGAACCGTCCTTCTGTGCAATTTCGACCTCCGCGAGATCCACCGTTTTCTTCCGGCTCCTCAAACGTCCCCGAGCTTCGTTGATCGTGATCCTAGTCAGCCATGTCAGGAGGCTCGAGTCGCCGCGGAACGTCGAGAGCGCCTTGAATGCCTTGAAATAGCTTTCCTGCACGACATCTTCAGCTTCTGAGTCGTCCGACATTATGGCCCGGGCGACACGGAACAAGGGCTGGTTGTATCGCTGCATGATCGCGCCGAACGCGCCGCTCTCCCCCCGGCGCGCATGGGCGAGCAGATCATGCTCCTCCATGTCGGTATAGACGGGTGCAGCTTCCGCTCGGGCAGTCGGCATAGCGTGATCCTCCCAAATAGAGATTAGATGAAAAAGAAGCGCAAAGGTTCCCGGCATCGATCCTTTTTGTGCATCGGCCGGAAAGGGATTTCGGGAACCTTGCCGTCCCTTCTCCATCAAATGGGCATTCCCATTCCCAAGAACGAGACAAGACATGCCCCTGCGCCCTCTTCTATCGACGGGCGACACCCCTGCCCTCGAAACCGCTCCCGGCAAGCGCAAATGCTTTGCGCGCCACGAACGTGTCAGCCGTGAAGAAGCCGAAGCCGCCGTGCGTACGCTGATCAACTGGGCCGGAGACGACCCCTCCCGCGAAGGTCTTGCAGATACGCCGGCCCGCGTGGTCCGCGCCTACGAAGAGTGGTTTTCCGGTTACGCACAGATGCCGGATGCCATCCTCCAGCGCACGTTCGGCGAGGTCGCCGACTACGACGAAATGATCGTGTTGCGGGACATCCCTTTCGAATCCACCTGCGAACATCACATGGCGTCCATCCGCGGCGTTGCCCATGTCGCCTATCTGCCGAGAGAACGCGTTGTCGGCATCTCGAAGCTCGCACGCCTGGTCGATGCCTATGCGCGCCGGCTCCAGATACAGGAGCGTCTGACGGCCGAAATTGCGGGCACGATAGACAAGGTGCTCAAACCTCGCGGCGTAGCGGTGATCATCGAAGCCGATCACGCATGCATGACCTCTCGCGGCGTTCGAAAACATGATGGCTCTCTCGTCACCCGGTCGTTCAAGGGCGCTTACAAGAATGAACTCGCCCGCCGCGAGGTGCTGAAAGCCCTGGGTGTTTGACAGCACCCGATACGGGAACCTTTTCCGCAATGCCCCATCAAATGAATATGCCCGCAACCGGGCAATATTCATCGGGAGACGAACCATGCTTAAACAAACGGCAATTGCCTTCATCTTTTCACTCGTGAGCACGATATCCCTGGCGCAGGAAGCACCGCAGCTGAATGACGCGCAGATCGCGCATATCGCCTATACCGCCGGACAAATCGATGTGTCCGCCGCGAAACTCGCGCTCGAAAAAAGCGAAGACCCGAAAGTGCGTTCCTTCGCCGAGCTGATGGAGAGCGATCACAGCGCCGTCAACGAGGAAGCGCTCGCGCTTATGAGCCGCCTGAACGTCACGCCGGAGGAAAATGCGGTCAGCTCTTCGCTCGCCAGTCAGGCCCTTGAAGCCGAACAGCGCCTCCGCTCGCTGTCGGGCGGTGAATTCGACCGGGCCTATGTCGAAAACGAAGTCGCATATCACCAAGCCGTGAACGACGCGCTCAAAAGCGTTCTCATCCCCAATGCGCAGAACAGCGAGCTGAAGTCGCTTCTCGAGACGGGACTTGCCCTGTTTCAGGAGCATCAGAGCCATGCGGAACACCTGCTTCACGAGATGAAGTAACCGTGCGCCTCATTTCTCGTCGAACGATGCTGGCGATATTGGCAGGAGTGACCTTCACTCCCGCCGTCGCCGCGCGTGCCGACGCACAGCTTCATGTGATCGAGATCGACAAGATGAAATTCGGCGCCGCGCCTGCCGAGATTCATGTCGGAGATACGATTGTCTGGAAGAACATCGATCTCGTGAAACATACCGCGACGGCGCGCGACGGATCGTTCGACATCGATCTTCCGCGCAAGTCGCAGGACAGCATGATCGTCAAAACGCCGGGTACGGTGGAAGTCTATTGCCGGTACCATCCGGGCATGGTCATGACGCTTGTGGTCACGGCGTGACAAGCGCCCTGTCGCCCGGAGGAACAGTCTCCTCCGGGCGAACAATGCTTTCTTGCAGATCAGCAGGCAGCGAGACCGCATTGCAATCCTGCAATGAGGTCGCTCTCCGCTTCTAGGCCGACCGACAACCTCAAGAGCGTTTCCTTTATGCCTGCCCTGCCCCGGGCTTCCTCCCCCATATCGGCGTGGGTCATTGTCGCGGGGTGCGAGACGAGGCTTTCGACACCGCCAAGCGATTCCGCGAGCGTGAAGAATTTGACCGCTTCGATGAACCGCCGGACCTTGTCCACGCCGCCTTCAAGCTCGAAGCTCAGCATCGCGCCGAACCCCTTTTGCTGGCGACGCGCGATGCCGTGCGTGTCGTGGCTCTCAAGGCCCGGGTAATAGACTTTCGAAACGGCGGGGTGATCCGCCAGATAGCGCGCAATGGACATGGCGTTCGCCTGCTGCTGACGCATCCGCGGATAGAGCGTTCTCAGGCCCCGCAGCGTCAGCCACGCATCGAAAGGCGCGCCGCAGCTTCCAACGGCATTAGACCAGTATGCCAATTCTTCGGCCTGCCCGGGATCGGCGGCGATCACGGCGCCACCAACAATGTCGGAATGGCCATTCAGATATTTTGTGGTCGAATGGATGGCGAGATCCGCACCGAGTTCTAGCGGACGCTGGCAAGCGGGCGACAGGAAGGTGTTGTCGACGGCAACCTTCGCCTCCGCCTCATGCGCAAGCGCCGCGAGCGCGGCAATGTCAACGACCCGCATCATCGGGTTGCTTGGTGTTTCCACGATCATCAGAGCCGGACGGTCCTCCAGTGCGCGCCCGACTTCGCGCATATCGCCCTGATCGACGAAGCATACCCGAAGCTGACCGAGCCCGGCGCGGGCCTTCAAAAGGCGCATGGTGCCGCCATAGCAATCGTGAGGCGCCAGAACCAGGTCGTTCGGACGGAGACGGCCGACCAGAAGATCGATCGCAGCCATGCCGCTCGAAGTGATGACGGCGCCGGCACCGCCTTCAAGAGCGGCCAGGGCCTTCGCGAGCATGTCGCGGGTAGGATTTCCAGCACGCCCGTAATCATAGGGGCCCTGCTGCTCATATCCCGCGAAGGCGTAGGTGCTGGATAGATAGAGCGGCGGCACAACGGCGGCGTAGGAAGGATCGCTCGCAACGCCATAGGACGACGCGATCGTTTCCGGTTCGGGACCGTCGGCGTCTCCGTCAGTCATTGAAGAACCGCCCCTCGGTTACTTCGCGAACGATTCCGGCGTGGATACAGAAATCGCCGAACCGTTCGCCCACCTTGCGTTCGCGCGCATAGCGGCCGATGGCATCGTCCAGCACTTCCAGAATGGCGGGCTCGGCGACATTCTCCCGGATCATCCGGTTCAGGCGCTCGCCGTGAAAACCGCCCCCGAGATAGAGATTGTATTTTCCCGGCGCGCGTCCCGTGAGCGCGATCTCGGCGATGTAGGGCCGCGAGCAGCCATTGGGGCAGCCGCTCGTCCTGATTGTTATCGCCTCATCGCCCAGACCATGCCGCGCGACGATCTCCTCGATCTTCGTCAGAAGCTCGGGCAGATAGCGCTCGCTTTCCGCCATGGCAAGGCCGCAGGTCGGCAGGGCAACACAGGCTATGGCATTCTTGCGAAGTGTCGAAATGCCCCTTTCGGACAGGCCATGCGCGTGAAGCAGCGATTCAATGCTTTCCTTTTCGCCCTCCTCCACTCCCGCGATCACGAGGTTCTGGTTCGGCGTCAGACGGAAGGTACCCTTGTGTACGTGTGCAATATCCCGAAAGGCATCGAGCAGACGAAGGGTCAGGCGGCCGCTCTGCACGAAAACGGTTCGGTGATGGCGTCCGTCGGGCGTCGTGTTCCAGCCGAAGCTGTCTCCGTTGGTAGTGAATTCAAACGGGCGCGCTTCCTCAAACGCGGCGCCCATGTTCTTTTCGATCTCGGCCTTGATCCAGTCCAGCCCCTTGTCGTCGATCGTGTATTTGAAGCGGGCGTGCAGACGGTCTTTCCGGTCGCCATAGTCGCGCTGAACCGCCATCACCGCATCCGAACAGGCGACGACACGCTCGACGGGCACAAAGCCGATCAGACTTGCAAGGCGCGGATAGGTATGTGGCGCTTGATCGGTTCGTCCCATGCCGCCGCCGATGACCACGTTGAAGCCTTCGAGGCCGTCGGGGCCGCCAATGGCAATGAAGCCGAGATCCTGCGCATAGACATCGATGTCGTTGGACGGAGGAAGCGCAAAGCCGATCTTGAACTTTCGCGGCATATAGGTCCGGCCATAGAAGGGCTCTTCCGGTTCGGACGAGGCGACCCGTTCATCTCCGTACCAGATTTCATGATAGGCGCGCGTCTTGGGGATGACGTGATCGCTTACGCGCTTCGCCATCGCCGCAACTTCGGCGTGAAAGAGCGAACTTTGGGGGTCGACGGTGCACATCACGCCGCGGCTGTCGTCGCCGCAAGCGGCAACCGTGTCCAGCAGGGTCTCGTGCAGACCGCAAATGATGGGGCGCAGGCTGTCTTTCAGAACCCAGTGAAACTGAAAGGTCTGCCGCGTCGTCAGCCTCAATGTCTCACCGCCATGCGCGCGCGCAAGCTCATCCATTTTCAGCCATTGCGCTGAAGTGCAGACGCCTCCCGGAAGCCGGACGCGGATCATGAACTGATAGGCCGGTTCGAGCTTCTGCCGCCGCCGTTCGTCTCTCAGATCGCGGTCGTCCTGCTGATAGATTCCGTGAAACTTCATCAGCTTCACGTCGTCCGGCGAGGGAACGGCCCCCGTTATCCTGTCCAGAAGTCCTTCGGCAATCGTACCCCGGAGATAGTCGCTCGCAGCCTTCATCCGCTCGTCGGCGCTCAAGCGGTCGAGAGATTGAGAAAGGTCGTGGCTGCGATCGACGGAGTTTGTGGTCATTATATTGCCTCAATAGACGTCGCGCTGATAGCGGTGATCCGATTGCAGGGAGCGGACATAATCTTCGGCGGCATCGCGGCCGCTATGTCCCTCGGAAGCGACGATATCGATCAGCGCCTGGTGCACATCGGGTGCGAGATTGGCCGCATCGCCGCACACATAGACATGAGCCCCCTCCTCCAGCCAGGAGAACACTTCGCGGGAGCGCTCCTTGAGCCGATGCTGAACATAGGTTTTTTCGCTGCGATCGCGCGAAAACGCCACATCCATGCGCGTGAGCGTTCCGTCTTTCAGCCAGCCTTGCCATTCCGTCTGATAAAGGAAATCGGTGCGGAAATTTCGCTCGCCGAAGAACAGCCAGCTCCGGCCCGTGGCGCCGCGGGCTTCCCGCTCTTGAAGAAAGGCGCGATAGGGAGCAACGCCCGTGCCCGCGCCAATCATAATCGCGGGAACATCGTCGGCCGGCAGCCGGAAATGGGCGTTGCCCTGGATATAGACGGGCAAGAGATCGTCGGCTGCGACACGATCTGCAAGCAGGCTGGAGGCAACGCCTCCCCTCGGCTCTCCATGCAACTCGTAGCGCACGGGAGCGACCGTCAGATGAGCTTCGTCCGGCGCGGCAGCAAGGCTCGACGCCAGCGAATAGAGGCGAGGCTGGAGCGGGCGTAGTGCGCTCAACAGCCCTTGCGGCATGACATCGGAAACCGGAAAGCGGCGCACGATGTCGACGATATGATGGGTATGAAGAAAGACGGAACGTTCTCCGGCGCGGTCTTCGTTCTGAAGCGATTTGAGTTCCGCCGAGTTACTCAACATGGCCCAGTAGTCGAGGAAACGAGGTGTCGCGGCCGTTACCTCGAAACGATGCGTCAGCGCTTCGCCGAGGGTCGTGTGCGCCCCTTTGAACTCGACCGTCTCTTCGGGGGCGAGCGACAAGGCCTGAAGCAATGTTTCGACGACGGCCGGATCGTTCGACGCGGCAATGCCCAGCGCATCTCCCGGTTCGTAAGCGAGCCCCGAACCTTCGAGAGAGAATTCGATATGCCGCGTTTCCTTCGTCGATCCCCGGCCGACGATGACAATGTTTTCAAGCACCCTGGCCTGAAACGGATTTTTCTTGCTGTAGCTCGCGGCGGGAGATGCGGCAGGTGTTTCCGGTCGCGCGGTGGAAACGGAAACCGTACTCGCTTCCGCTGCCAGAAATTCGACTATCCTGTCCGTCCAGCTGGCGGCGGGCTCCTCGTAATCGACATCGCAATCGACGCGGGGCTCGATCCTAGTCGCGCCAAGCTCCTCGAAGCGGGCATCGAGCCGCTTTCCCGCCTGGCAGTAGAATTCGTAGGTGGAGTCGCCGAGCGCGAGGACCGCAAACCGGGCACCATTGAGTTTCGGCGCCTTGCGGCTCTCCACAAACTCAAAAAATCCCACGGCAGGTTGTGGCGGGTCTCCTTCGCCATATGTGCTGACGATAATCAGGATATCCTCTTCCTGACCGAGTTGCCGAACCTTGTATTCGGCCATGTCGGTCAGTGTGTTCGCGACCCCTTTCGCCTGCAGAGCTTCGGAAAGGGCTTTTGCAATGTCGGCGGCATTTCCGGTTTCCGTTCCATAGAGGATGGAAAGCTTGCGCGCCGATGCGGCCACAGGCTCCGTCGTACCGGCTTGCCTGGACGAAGCGAGGCCCGCCTCCAGTCCCGCGAAGTATCCGCTGAGCCAGCGGGCTTCTTCAGGCCCGATTGTCTGGAGCAATTCCTGAACAAGGAGCGATTGTTCAGGGGTCAGCATCTTTCCCGGGGACTCGGATCGGGTCACGTTGCATCTACCTCAGCAGTTGGCTCCCCCTCCCCTGCGCCTCTGCCCGCTCATTCGGGCAGACCGGGTGCTGTTTTCGTGAAGCCGTTTCGCTAGGCGCAGATGTGCGTGGTTTGCTTTCACAAGACAAACGCATATTGTTTTTGTTTCTAAGCAATTTCTTGAATACCAACGGCGTTCCGCTTCGGAAGCGGAGCCGGATTCAGCCGTTGGACGGCGTATCACCACCGGCATTCGGCCCGTTCTTCAGAAAGCTGTCCGTCAGGCCAATGTTGACTTCATGGCTCTCGAGCATGGCTTTCAAATCCCGATGCAGTTCGTCGCTCCGAACCCGGGGCATCAGTTCCCGCAGCTTTCGCACCACCCAAGATTGTCCGCGGTTCAGAAAATGCAGCCGGTCGTGGAGATCGCCGATCGCCATGGCCTTTCCGAAAAACGCACCGCATTTCAGCGACGGCGAACCGCCAGCCTTGCGGATGTGCCGGAAAAGCATGGCGCACCACCGGACTTCATCGTCACGAACGGCCCTCAGCAATGCAAGCTCGTCTTCATTCGCCAGTCCCTTTGCGCTTGCAAGCGCAACGCGCGCACCCGCACGTTCCGCTTCCAGCAATTCATTCAGGGCATCAACTATTTCCTCGCGCGGCGCGAAGCCCATATAGGCGTCATCGGCCTCCGCCGCATAACAGGCCGGGGAAGAAGGTTCATCCGTCATACCGCGATCTCCGCCGCCGCGCGCAGGCCGCTGCGAATGCGCGCCATCACGCCAGGATCAGCTTTTGTCGAATGCACCACATAGGCCGAGTACGAGAATTCGGGACTGTCCGGCACGAGCGCGAGGCGGCCCTCCTCCAGATAGGACCGGATAAACCCCTTGCGGAAATAGCCGCTTCCTCCCGTGGCCAGAATATATTCAAGCGCCAGCGGTCCGTAGCTGATCGAGACAACGGGGTTCGGCTGGTCGGGAAAGGCGGCCTGATAGCTCGCGGCAAACTCCTCCCCCCAGTCGATCCGGACATGGTCTTCCGGCGCGAGAGGCCTGTTCGCCGGTGTTGTCCGCACGAAGACGAGCTTCTCCTCGAACAGAAGTTCGGCGATCACGCCGGGCCTGCTCTGCGCGGCATAGATCACCGCAACGTCGAGCGAGCCGTCCTGAACCTGCTCCATCAGGCGCTCGGACATATCGATCTGTGTACTAACGGCAATCTCCGGGCACTCCCTGCGCATCCATAGCAGCCAGTGACGCAGCAGCGGGCTCCACAGGCTGAGCTCAGCCCCGATGGTAACTACTGTATCCCTACCTGGTGGCAGGGCGACGGCATGGCGTGCGCGGTCCCATACTTGAACAAGCGTGGTGGCAAAACGCAGAAACTGTTCTCCGGCAGGTGTCAACTTCGCGCCCGCCTTATTGCGCACGAAAACCGGACGGTCGAGCCGGTCCTCCAGAACGCGTATGCGCGCGCTCACGGCCGTCTGCGTTAGATTCAGGTTGTTCGCAGCACCAACAAAACTGCCAGTCTTCACGACTTCGAGAAAGGTCCGCGCGACATCGATATCCATCCCTCAACATCTTTCATTTTATTTCATAATTATATTCATTTGCTTGCTCTTCTTTCGCAAGTGAATAGTGGAGACAGATGGTCATGTGAAGCGAAGCAATCTGATGACGAAACGGAATCCAAGATCGCCTACCGACCATTTTCCTTGGCGGTTTGTCATCTATTGGATTGCGGCATCGGCTGTTACAACTATCTCCGTTCGCGCCATGGTCCGCATTTTTGTAGCCACTGGGGCCATCCAAGAAGCTGATGCCAACTTTGCTACGCTCATGGCTCTTCCCGTCGCATTCTTGGTTGTTGTGCTATTGCGCCCGAGAAGCACCGATCCTGACACATAAAATATATTGTTCTTATACCGTAATAACATTCTCTTGTTTGCGGCTTAGTACGGCTGCATTTTAACCGCGTCGCCCAAAGGAGTTTCCCATGACAATTCAGCTCGGACAGATCGCGCCAGACTTCGAACAAGACAGCACCCATGGCCGGATCAACTTCCACGACTGGAAAGGGTCCAGTTGGTGCGTTTTTTTCAGCCACCCCAAGAATTTCACGCCTGTCTGCACGACCGAGCTCGGTGAAGTAGCGCGTCTACGTCCCGAGTGGGACAAGCGCAATGTGAAGCCAATCGGGCTGTCGGTGGACCCGGTCGAGGCCCATCACAAATGGGAAGATGACATTGCGGAAACGCAGGGACACGCGCTCGACTTTCCGATGATCGCAGATCCAGACGGGCGCGTATCGAAGCTCTACGACATGATCCATCCCGAAAGCGACCCTACGGTGACCGTTCGCTCCGTTTTTGTCATCGATCCATCGCGCAAGATTCGACTGATACTGACTTATCCTCCCAGCACCGGACGAAACTTCGCGGAGATACTTCGCGCCATCGACAGCCTTCAGTTGACAGACTCGCGCAGCATTGCGACGCCGGTAAACTGGGAGCCAGGACGGGCCGTGGTCATTTCGCCGAAGCTCTCCGAGGAAGAAGCTACGAGACAGTTTCCGCAGGGCTACAAAACGCTGAAGCCGTATCTGCGCATGGTCGATCTTTAGCCGCAGGAATAGCCATGCATGCGCCTTTCGATTTGACGATGGAGGAAGAGGGAGAGATTGTCGCTGGAGAGGATGGGGACGGCGGTCTTTCCAACTTGTTTGAGCGAAACAAAGTTTGGGCGGAGCGCAAAACAAGATCCGATCCAAGCTTTTTCAGACGCTTGGTTGGTCAACAAACTCCACGTTACTTTTGGATCGGGTGCTCTGATAGCCGCGTACCCGCGACGGAAATTGTCGACCTCGATCCTGGAGAGATGTTCGTTCACCGAAACGTTGCGAACCTGGCAAGCGCTTCAGATCTGAGCTTTTCTGCGGCTTTGCAGTTCGCCGTCGACGTGCTTCAGGTTCGTCACGTCATTGTAGTCGGACATTATGGTTGTGGTGGCATCTCTGCCGCGATAAGCGGCCGTGCAAACGGCAAAATTGGCTGCTGGCTCAATCCGGTGCGCAAACTTTGTTGCTCCCTATCGCACAGTTCTTCAAATGATGTTCTGGATCCAAACATATTGTGCGAACTCAATGTTGTCGCTCAGGTGGAAGCACTCGTACTCAATCCGACTATAGGCGCTGCCTGGGCACGGCAGGCGGATCTGACTTTGCATGGATGGGTATACGGAATTGGCGATGGACTTTTAAGAAGCGTATGCGATCCGGTAACGCCGCTGGGGCGCTCCGAGGCGGTGAGCAGCCCAAAAGCACAGACAAATGACAGCGCACTCTTCTAACGCTGACCTGATCCAAGCCGCGATAGATGCATGTCGCGCCGGCAAGTCACCAAACAGGCAGTTAGATTCCCAAGTTGCGCGAGCAATTTTTTCCCATCTCGCAGCCATGCAGGAAATCGAGGTGGGCATCTGGCAGAATGCAGATGGAACTCGGATGACAGCGCCACGATACAGCTCCTCTGTCGCGGCAGCGATGACGCTAATTCCTTCCGGCTACCGGCTTGAAGATAGCGGATCATATTTCGTCGTGGTCGGCGACTCGGGATCGTCGAGGGGGCGTCACAAGTATTTGGCCATCGGACTCTGCATTGCGGCGCTCCGTTGCCGCTTGGTGAATGAGATCACCATACCCCTCAAGCAGGATAAAGATTTGCGGCCAGCCGTCCATTCCAGCATCTCGCTCGGCTAACGCCGAAAACATGGGAGCTTTATCCGATGACACCTCGAGCAGCAGCTCAGAGAAAATTTTCTCTTCCCCCACTACCTTATGATCGCGATGCATTGTCTCCCCATCTATCCGCAGAAGCGATCGACATTCACTACGGCAGACACCATGCCCGCTACATTGAAACCCTCAATCGCCTTGTTGAAAATCTCAGAACGTCCCCCGCTACACTCGAGGCGCTCATTCACCATTCGCGCGAGTCGGATGCCCCTCTTTTCAACAACGCTGCACAAGCATGGAATCATGCATTTTTCTGGGAAAGCATGTCTCCGCAAGCAACCGAGCCCGCGGATGAACTGCGGGAAGCCATCTCCCAGAGGTTCGGAAGTGTTGATACTTTGAGGGAACGCTTCATCGCCGAGGGAACTGGACATTTCGGTTCAGGCTGGGTGTGGTTGGTCTCCCACAAAGGCGATCTTTCCGTAACATCCACACACGATGCGGGCACGCCGATCACCAACGACGGCGTGACTGCCCTATTAGCGTGCGATGTTTGGGAACACGCTTATTACATTGACTACCGCCAAGATCGGGCCACCTGGTTGGCAAAATGGTGGGATCATCTTGCTAACTGGCGCTTTGCTCAAACGCAATACGAAGCTTCGCTGGGCAAGGTCCGTGGCTGGGTATTTCTTGACACCGGTGATGCTTAATAAGAAGGGCGAATGAGAGGTGGCAGAAATTTGAATCGGTGCACCCCAATTTCGCTGCGTCCACATGGCGCAATCACCTCGTCATCGGCAGACGCATACTTGCTTGGACTGAGTGAGCCTTCATCACAAAATCAGCACGGCCGCTACTGTAACCGGGCGGCCTCACTGTCCGAATCGGAATTTGGTCGCTCCATTTGTATTCGTTTGGAGGAATTCATGAGAGCCACAGTAGCGATGAGATGGCTTAGTCGCCGCGGTCTGTGGATTACATTTTTGACTGCGGCTTTGGTGACCATTCTCTTCGTTGTATTCCTTCCCCGCGTCGCACGTGTGGATGGAACTTCCAATCGAGCGTCCATGTCGCAGTTGCGCATCGAAGACAACATTCATCCAGATTGACTCAAACTTCTCTTGCCTTCTGCACTACGTTGAGGTGCCTTTTAGTCTCCTTCACCTGCTTTAGGGCTAAACGCCGCCAGCTTCCCCGAGATTCCATTCAGAGCATCCGCTTCTGGCATAGGCGTCTTTTTCCGCGTCAGATTCGGCCATTTGCCAGCATACTCTGCATTCAATTCTAGCCATTGCGGTGTGGCCGGTTGGTCTGTATCCGGAAATATCGCTTCAGCCGGGCATTCTGGAACGCAGACTCCACAATCGATGCATTCGTCCGGGTGAATCACCAGCATATTTTCGCCTTCGTAGAAGCAATCGACCGGGCACACCTCCACGCAGTCGGTGAACTTGCATTTAATGCAGTTATCCGTAACTACGTGCGTCATGTCTCACCTCTGGGTAATTGATATATTTGATATATATCTTTTAGGGCATAACAAAGCCGAAAATTCCGCCTTTTTGAGTTGGTCAGCCAGTCTAATTGCGACCTTTTCCCTTCCCCCCTCGCCCTCTCTTCCACCTAAGATCTGGACCGCGGGTTTCATCAACCGGCACTCCCAGGCGGCCGAAATCTTTTCGCTTAAGAGTGATATCGGCGAGAGTATATTTATCTAAAGTCCCGACAAAAGAGAGTAACGCTTCGTTCAACACGTTTGCCAACTCGCATTTTTTGGTCAACACACATTGATTGCCGGTGGCAAAGCACTCTACCAATGCGAAATCCGGTTCTGTTTCCCGAACTACATTTCCAAGGTTAATTTTCTTGGGAGCTATCGCGAGCATGAATCCCCCGGAGCGGCCGCGCACGCTCTTCAGGTATCCTGCCCTTGTCAGCATATTCACCACCTTCATCAAGTGCGCCTTTGAGATGTCATAAACCTTCGACGTCTCATCGATTGTGATAAGCCGGTCATTCTCAGCCGCTGCATATATAAGGACGCGCAAGGCATAGTCGGAAAGTGTCGTTAAGCGCATGTCTTATCCACTAGGTTGGGCACAAGTTCTTAGAGCCGCTCCGGATACAGATCGATCATTCATGCGACAAACGGCGTCATCGTTTTGTCGGGTTTATGATATATTTTATATACATCTTATGGACGGATGTACGACATTGCCATTTCCCGTCAAATGTGCGCGGAGGACGCCCGATGAAGAGAGGTGCGGTTCGGACGGATACATTGACGCTGCTCACCTACGGTTTCCGGCCATTCTTTCTCGGCGGCGCTATATGGGCTGTGATGGCTATGTTGCTCTGGGTCGGGATAGTCGCTGGGCGAATAAAGATCGACCTCGGCTTACCTCAGATATCTTGGCACGCTCATGAATTTCTGTTCGGCTATGTAGGAGCGATCATAGCCGGATTTCTGCTGACCGCAGTTCCAAACTGGACCGGGCGCGCTCCATTGCAAGGTTTCGTGTTGCTCTCCCTTCTAGTTCTCTGGATAGCGGGAAGGGTAGCCCTTCTGGCGGCAGGACTAGTTGACTACTGGGTAGCTGCATTTGTTGATGTTCTTTTCTTGCCATCCCTTGCCCTATTTCTACTGCGGGAGGTTCGCGCAGCTGGAAGCAATGCCAACATCCTAATAATAGCTGTTGTTTTGGTACTGGCCCTCGCCAATGTGCTTTTCCACACCGAAATAATCGTCTACGGGTATACGACATTCGCCGGGCGCGGCTCCATTTCGCTGATCCTTCTTCTCATCGTATTGATCGGTGGACGCATAGTGCCGAACTTCACCAGAAACTGGCTCGCAGGGAGAGGGGAACACCGCCTGCCTGCACCAATGGATGGATTTGACCACACAGTGATCGCGATAAGCGTGGCCTCATTGATCATGTGGACGTTTTTCCCATCCATGCCTCTTACCCCACTGTTTTTGCTAACCGCCGGCGTCTTTCACGCGGTTCGCCTTGGACGATGGTCGGGCTGGCGCACTCGATCTGAACCTCTCGTCTTTATTCTTCATGTGGGCTACGCGTTTGTCCCCTTTGGGTTCCTATTGGCTGGAGTGTCGTTGATCTGGCCGTCCATCGTCATGCCTTCCACCGCTACTCACGCGTGGACAAGTGGAGCTATGGGAACAATGACGCTCGCCATCATGACACGTGCGACTCGGGGACATTCTGGCCGCTCTCTAACGGCTCCTCGCACAACGCAGATTGCATACTTGTGCATCATTTTGGCGGGCGTTCTGCGGCTCGGTGAGGCCTGCCTGCCCGACGCATCAATGACACTCTATGTTCTGTCAGCTCTTTCTTGGGTCGCCGCGTTTAGCATCTTTTTGATGATCTATGGCCCGATGCTTGTACTGCCCCGGCGCTAAATTTTGCTCAGACGCACAACTGGAGAGTCCCGCCATTAAAATTAAATGACCCCCAGAGCCTCCATCGCCTCGGCAACTCGCACAAAGCCCGCGATATTAGCCCCAAGTACGTAATCTCCTGGCGAGCCGTACTCCTCTGCGGTCTGCGCACAGAGGTCATGGATGCCAACCATGATCTCGCTCAAACGCTTTTCCGTTTGTTCAAATGTCCAGCTATCCCGCGAGGCATTTTGCTGCATCTCAAGCGCGGAGGTGGCAACACCCCCAGCGTTAGCCGCTTTTGCCGGCCCGAATAGTATTCCCGCTTCTCGAAATACAGCCACCGCATCCGGGGTGCACGGCATATTCGCGCCTTCTCCGACAGCCACCACGCCATTGCGAACTAAGTTTCTTGCGTCTCTTCCAGTTAGCTCGTTCTGGGTGGCAGACGGCATCGCCACCTCGCAGGGAACGTCCCATATAGTTCCACCGTTGACGTAACAAGACGTACCTTTCTTGACCTTGGCATACTCTGAGATACGCTCTCGACGTTGTTCCTTTATCTCCTTGACCAACTCCAGATCGATACCGTTGTCATCAACGATAAATCCGTTGGAATCGGAACACGCGACAACTATTCCGCCGAGGCTGAGAACTTTTTCCATCGTATAGATGGCGACGTTGCCGGACCCAGAGACGACAACCCGTTTCCCGCAGAAATCCGTCTTTCTTGTACGGAGCATACATTCAACAAAAGCCGCCGCACCGTACCCAGTTGCCTCCTTGCGCGCTCTGGATCCTCCGTAGATCAGCCCCTTGCCTGTGAGAACTCCAGCTTCGTAGCGGTTGGTGATGCGCTTATACTGGCCAAACATAAAGCCGATCTCGCGCGCGCCTACACCAATGTCACCTGCAGGCACGTCGGTGTACTCCCCCACATGCCTGTGCAGCTCTGTCATAAACGATTGGCAGAAGCGCATGATCTCTCCGTCAGAACGATCTCGGGGATTGAAATCTGAGCCCCCCTTGCCGCCACCGATTGGTAATCCTGTAAGCGCATTCTTGAATGTCTGTTCGAAACCCAGAAATTTGATGATCCCAAGATTGACGGAAGGATGGAAACGTATTCCTCCCTTATGAGGACCCAGCGCTGAATTGAATTGCACTCTAAATCCGCGAGCTATGTGGTGCCGACCTTGGTCATCCATCCAAGGAACGCGAAAAATAATCTGCCGCTCAGGCTCGCAGATACGTTCAATCAGTGCGCTATCTGCGTAATGCGGCCGCTTTGCAACCACGCGTCCGATACTGCCGAGTACCTCCACTACCGCTTGGTGAAATTCAACTTCCCCTGAATTTCTTCGCAGCACTTCCGCGAAGATGGGTTCGATCTTTTCATCGATTGAGGTCATATTTGTATCTCGTTGCCAAGGCGGGGTGGCCTATTGGCAGGTCGCAGAGGTTTCAGATGTCGCCCGCCCGGTGGCAGGCTGAGATATCGCTTGTACTTGCGCAGGTTCTAGATGATGTGAATTCGAACGTCCACGTTTCCTCTTGTCGCATGTGAATATGGGCAGATTTTTTGATGCGCCACCTCGACGATCTCCGATTTCTGCTCGGCTTCGAGACCATCAATCCGGACTTCAAGCTCCACAGAAATTGAGAATCCGCCCTGCGTTCGCGGTCCGATTCCAACGTTCGCTGTTACTTGTGTACCAGGTCCCAACGAGAATCCCCGATCTCCGGCCGCAAGCCTTACCGCACCTTCAAAGCAAGCCGCATATCCAGCCGCGAAAAGCTGCTCGGGATTAGTTTTAGGGCCTCCCGGCCCACCAAGTTCGGCCGGCATGACGAGTTCCAACTCCAGAACACCGTCACTGCTCCGCACATGGCCCTCGCGTCCGCCTTTCGCTGTAACAACCGCGGTATATAGAACACCAGTCGACATAGCTTTCTCCGCTCTACTTGGGGTTATTGGTTCGTTTCGCCGCACCGATCTTCATCCAATCGCGCAGAAGCCCCTTGTCTTCCTTAGAGAAACGCGCACGCGCCTTGAGATTTTCAAAAGTGTCGCCTGGATAGGATCTTTCGTAGTCACGGCAAATCGCTCTTTCGATCGCCTCCCATTCATCCGGATCTGACGGCCCGATCTTTTGCAAAACTCCGTTTGCTGACATATAACGTTCGCCATTCGAACTAGCGTCAGTCACCGTGTGACACATCGTCTCTGAACCTGTATTCACAGACGTCCTTTCGTCCGGCCTTCAGGTGTTGCAAGCGCTCCCATCAGAAGGGACTGCGGTATTGTTGCGCATGTCAAAACTTGCTACGACGAAAATAACTCTTTGCATTTTATACCCACAATAACATATAATTTATATATATCTTTTAGCGCAGTGTACCGAATACGCTTCGCTGTTCGTGATCAATCCTTCCTCCTCGGCCACGACCTCGACGTCGCGAAAATGCCAGGTCACTGGCTACTGGCACGTTTGGATAAGCGTGTGCGTCGCTCCGGGGCCTAGGAATGACTCAGAAATTTCTTGCCAGCCTTACCATTACAGAGGGGTAACAATGTAGTCGAGTTTGCTCTCGGGCTCGATGGGACCGCATCTCGCATCATTCCATGCACACCAAGTCGTTACATCGGTATCGAACATGCCAAAGAAGCTGCCACTTGGACGCTGATGCATCACCACATCCTTCTTCTACATTCTCTCTTTCAGAAATTCGGCAAGAACAACTGCATGATTGTGAGCCTCATCACGCGCGCCATATAGCAGCGTTGCACAATCATTTCCCATTACCTCCTTTAGCCGTTCCACTTCGTCTTCATTGCTCTCAAGCTCTTGCCGGTATTTCTTCTTGAACTCTGTCCACCGCGACGGATCATGTCCGAACCATTTCCGAAGAGATGCGCTAGGCGCAATCTCCTTGTGCCATAACGCAATTCCCGCCGCCTCTTTCTTTACCCCACGCGGCCAAACACGATCGACCAATACACGCACCCCATCTTGAGGGGACTTCTTTTCGTATATTCTCTTCACCTGGATTTTCATCGACCATCACTCCCTCTGGGGGATACCGGCAAAATTTTTCAGCCGAATGTTAACATGTATCTGATATATTTCTTTAATGCCTTACATCGACTTCTCGGAATTGAGGCGATCAGATGGCTCGCACAAAGACAGGGATATACTCACTAGCCGCGATGTCGGTGGCTATAGTTTCTCTCGTGTGGGCAGGAATGATCGTCGGTGTTTCGGGTCTGGCTACACCTGCGAAGTTCGTCGCACCGTCTCTGAATCTACCAATCGCTCTGGAAGTTGGCCGAGTTACCTTTCAAGTCTTTAGTAAGGTTGAATGGGTTTTTGCGTTTTTTTTGGGCTTGTCGATCACAAGCGTTGGTTGGCGCTTTCCTGCTTTCTGTTGGACCGTTCTTGCTGTTGTTGTCGTTCTTCTGATCCTTCAAGCAGTGTGGCTTTTGCCTGTTCTCGATGCTCGCGTGAGTGCCGTCATAGCAGGAGTTCCTCAGCAAACGAGTATTGCACACGTGCTATATGTTGCAGCTGAATCAATAAAGATCGTCGGCTTGCTTGTCATAGGGGGGACGGCAATTCGGGCGTCTTAGGTGCTCAAGGAAAATGCCTGAGGACCCTCGAACGATGCTAAGCTGAGAGCAAGTTTCAAAGTGATAGTGCTCGGAATGTTTGCCTGAATCGACGCTACGCAGTCTCAACTCCGTGCACCCTTAAACGTTTAATGGTCACAGCGAATTGATAGGAGCGTGCTATGCGATTGACACTATTCCAAGGAGTAATGGCACTCTTCTTTTGCCAGTCTGCTTTACTCCGCCCCCGCTCCACGAGGAGCGAGAAGGATTCCCGTAATGGGTTCACTTCTTCCTCACGTCATACCGATCGCTCGGAACGTTGGAACATTCAGCAACTTGCGAGGCTATTGCAGGGATAGCCGCTGTGCAGGAGTCAGAGTACGGGCTTGGAATATGCTTCAGTTGATTTTCATACTTCCCGATGGCACCGAAAAATTGTTCCGCGTCCATTCCGGCGAGAATGTTATGGATGTGGCGGTATCCAATGAGATTGACGGCATTTCCGCGAATTGCCGCGGTAATTGTGCCTGTTCTACGTGCCACGTTTACGTGGAGCCAGAATGGCTGGAGCGGGTGGGTACCGCCTCGGGTATGGAAGAAGATATTCTCGATTTCGCACCGGACGCACGATCCGAAAGCAGACTTTGTTGCCAGCTTACTATGTCGAAGAAACTTGACGGACTGAGGTTGCGCGTTCCTGACTGGCAACGCTGGAATTGACGATACTTTCTATTCTTTCCCGTCACCCGAAACTTAAATATGCGAATGCCCGATATCGACGTCTTCTCGCGACGCGCGTCTATCGGAGCAGTTGAACCAGTACGCCAAAAGCCGCTCGTCGCCGCTGTCGCGCCGTCCCAGAAAATGCCCCTGTCCACGTCGATGCTCGGCTCTACCTCGACCGGAGAAAAACGAGGCGCCCGGCGGGGAGCAATGGGTGAAAACCCCGAACCAAGCCGGAAGATTGCGGCGACCTTCAAGTTTCATCAGCCTTGTAATGGCCTTTACCACACGGAAATATTTTTGTGTGGCAAGAGCTGGAACGTCTGTGCGTGCCGGAGAAAGCACTTGGTAGCAGCGATTCATCAGCTCTCGATTCTACCTGCTTCGCCCCAACGGTCTCCATGTCAGGAGAACATCCTGGCGACCGTATCGCGGGGAGAGCCGAGCCTGTAGAAGCGAGACATCGTGCGCGCCCAGCCTAGATCAGGAGCCATGACGCGCAGCTCAGATGTGAGAGCAGTCGTGGTGCCGATAATCGGGTGTGCCACGACCCTTCCCTTGAGAGCGGGTACGTCCCGCAAGGTGATTTCGTAATTGTCGAGAAGAGGTGCGTCCTCGAGGTCCTCGATCGACGGCAACACACCGGCTCGTATCCATTCGAGGTCGAGGCAGAGCGCCTTCAGCCGCTCGATCTCTTCGTTCAGATAGCGGATTTGCAGAACACCTTCACGCGCAACCACGATAAGCATGCCAGTCCTCCTTTTGCGGTGCGGAGAAGGCTATGGCGATGCTTGGAACATAACAAGAACGAAGGTGCGGGCGATATCCCGAGTCGAGGTGCTTTCAGTAGCATAACACCCGCAATTCCGCGGCTTCAGCGAAGCGCAGATTGCTGCTTTCTTGTGGAAGTGTTGGCTGGCAGCAACAACGACATCTTAACGTCGACGCCGCCGCCGCTATTGGCTGGGGTGACGTAAACGGATCATTGTGGAACTTTCAGCCCGCGCTCCCGCTCGTTTTGGCTAACCTGTTGAAAATAAAGAATTTGCCCCAGAAAATCCGGTTTCCCGGTGATTTTGGGGCAAACGCTGCAATATCAAAGAGTTAGCGCTTCTGATGGGCTGAAAATGTCACCGTTGCCCTGCATCCCTACGAAGCCTCCCATACCTTGTTGAGGACCTGCGCCGCGAGCGCTGCCTTGTCGTGCGGCAGGAACCGGCCGTAGTGCTTCGCCACCATGTCGGGTGTGTCCTGAATGGCGTAGCTCGCCTGCTCGTAGGAGCCGGTCTTCTTCAGGATATGAGTTGCGAGTACGTCCCGGACGTTATGCGGACCATGGGGCAGCAGGCCTTCAATAGCGCCTCGTCCGGTATAGGGGTTGTAGATGCCGTATCGCTGGATCGCGAGCCGCCAGGCTTCGTAGAAGGTCGTCTGATTGTAGGCTGCGTTCGCCGAGGTGGTCTTGACGGTCTTCACGAAGAAAGTTCCCGGATCGGATGCCTGGCGGAGAAGCCGCGACCGGTGCCGGCGCACATAGGCATCTATCGCCTCATAAAGGCCGCCGAGGTCCGGAAGCACGAGCTGGAACGGTTTGCTCCCGAAGTAGGAGGAGTTCGCGTTCTTGAAGGCGGCGGACGGAATGAAGAGCTCCCAGACCGGAGAGCGGTTGTTCCAACGGAGCTGACCCCGCTTTAGTTCTGTCAGGCGCCGTTCCGACAAGGGCACCTCATCGCGGCCGCAGATGAGAAGCTGGCGCAGGTTCTTCTGACGGAGACCGGAGTGCAGCCCGATCCGCAACATCAGGAATGACCGGACGGCCTCGGATGCCGCAATGGGATACCGCCGCTCGTCAGGCATGTAGCAGAGAATCTCTTCGGTGATCTTCCGGTACTCGGCGAGGGGGCTGTCCGCCTCCAGGATCGGAAGGATAGGCTCGAACGGATCGCGGTGGACGCGTGACACACGCTCGATCTCCTTCGCGCGTGCCGTGGCAAAGCTGTGCAGCCTGTCGCAGGCTGCGTTCCAGTCCGCCCGTGCCTCGGCAATATCCTCTGCCGACACGAGCCCCTCGACGGGCTCCAACATCTCTGCGAGACGCGGTGTCTGCCGGACCCAGCCTGTATCCTTCCGGGTGAGCGCCAGGGCCGTCCGCAGCATGTCGACCTCCCAGTTAGTGAAGAAGCCGCGGCGGCGTTCTCTCCATCGGAGGTACCAGTCCCATACCGCCGGAAAGACCAGAAGGCCCAGCGTCAGGCTCTCGAGCGCAATGCCGTATCCTCTGACTTCGCTGTCGGGCGTGGCTGTGAGCGCACCGAGCATCAGACCGAGGTGCTCCAGTTTCTGGGACGCCGTCTCCTCGCCCCATTGTCCCTGTCTCTGGAAGCCGATCGCCGTCAGCGTGGCCGTCTTGAAGCCTATAAGCTCAACCATCTCCTGCCTGAGCTGAGCGGGGGCTTCGACTGACGTTACGAACCCTGTGGTACTTTCGCTCGCGGGGCGACGACGGCGAGCCTTCGTTTTATCGAGCCCCGTAAACTGAACGGAAAACCGCTGCTTGCACATCGCCGCCTGGTAGCGGCGATAATCCGTCGTCCCTGTGATAATCACCCGCCTTACCCAATCGACGATCTCGTTGCGCTCCTCCTCGGGGCGGCGGTCGAAGTCGTCAGGCAGATGCCAGGCCATGCGCCGGCGTTCCGACGCCGAGATATCCCGCAAGCGCCGGTGTCCGGAGACGGAGCGTTTCCGGCCCAGCAGCTTTGCCTGAAAATAGCCGGCGGGCAGCCGATACCGGTGCTCGATCCGCCGCAGCATTTCGAGGCTGTCGACGCTTGCGGGAAGGTTTTCTCCTCGCGCCCAGGCCAGGATGGTCCTTCTGTCGAAAGCATCCCTGGGCTTCGCGATCGCCTTGTGCAGGTGCCAGGCGCTGTCGCCGTGCCTTCGCATGTGAAGCTGCAGCGCGGCGCGAAATTCCACCGGATCTTCCCAGTCGCCCGGTTGAGCTTCGGGAAACTCCACGACAGGCCTTGGAGTTGGTCCGGGCTTTCTCCGTCCATCCTTCCTTTGCCTTGTTCTGACTTGCCGGCGCGGCGCTCGTTTTCCCGGACCTGCCTCCGACGCCTTCTCAACCCGATTGGGTGTTCGCTTTGCGGCTGACGCGGTGGAATTCGCTTCGGGTATTTGCGGAGGCAGGAATTCTCTCTCCGGCAGCCTCGGTATCTCGCGCGCGAGAGCGTCGAAGCCGTAGGCAAGGCTTTTAGCCACCGCCCTGAGCCTTTCGGGATCAACCCCGGCAGCAGACGCTATCGACCGCCAATCAAACTTCGCTCCCGTTCTTGGTGGAAGCTGGCGATCTTCGATCAGCCTTTGGCAGTACCTGCAGAGGTTCTCGACCTCATCATCTGAAAGTTCAGCCGCCGCACGCTGGCGGCAGAAAGTTTCGATCATCCGCACAAGCAATTGATCTGGCCCCATCGCAAGCACTCCAGGTTGTGAGTCGATCTTGCGATGATGCCATGCACCACGGCATGCCAGATGGGCGCCGCGATGCTTGATGATGGGTGAAGACGAGCGAAGGGACCGCTTTCCGTCCAAAGCGACGCCTGCGCAACTTCCCGTTGACTTGTACCCCCGGTGGGCATACGGAGTTGCCCATGAAAACGGAAACGAACATCGCCAATTTCTGGTGGCTGGCCTGCTGACAACGCGGCCGGACGTTTCTTTGCATCTTCAGGGCCGCCGTATTGGGCGGCCTTTTTTGATGATCCCTCCATGCGGCGTCTCCCTCATCTCGAGAGGACGACTTCCCATGACCAGACCCGTAATCCTCACCGGCGACCGCACAACCGGTCCTTTGCACATCGGCCACTTCGCGGGATCGCTGCGCAATCGGCTGCGGTTTCAGGACAGCCATGAACAGTTTCTGCTCCTCGCCGACACGCAGGCCCTCACCGACAATGCCCATGATCCAGGCAAGGTGCGTCGCAACGTAATCGAAGTCGCTCTGGACTACCTTGCAACAGGGATCGATCCGGAAAGGACGACGATCTGTCTGCAATCGGGTCTTCCTGCCCTGGCCGAGCTCTCGATGCTCTATCTGAACTTCGTGACTGTCTCCCGGCTGGAGCGCAATCCGACGATCAAGGACGAGATCAGGGCACGTGGCTTTGGGCGCGACATCCCGGCAGGTTTCCTTTGTTATCCAGCGGCGCAAGCAGCGGATATCACGGCCTTCAAAGCAACGGTGGTGCCGGTGGGCGAGGACCAGGCTCCGTTGATCGAACAGACCAACGAAATCGTGCGCCGCATCAATGCGACGGCGGGCAAGACGATCCTGCTGGAAGCACAGGCAATCATTCCGAAAGCCGGTCGTCTGCCGGGGATCGACGGCAAAGCCAAAATGTCCAAATCGGCGGGCAACGCCATCGCATTGTCGGCTCCGCCCGAGGTCATCTCGGCAGCGGTAAAGGCGATGTTCACCGACCCCAATCATCTGAGGATCGAAGATCCGGGACAGGTGGAGGGTAACGTCGTCTTTGCCTTCCTCGACGCCTTCGACGAGGACCTCGCCACTCTCGAGGAGCTGAAGGCTCAGTATCGGCGCGGTGGATTGGGAGACGGCAAGATCAAACGGCGTCTTGACGAAATTCTGCAGGCGCTCATCGGACCGATCAGAACGCGGCGCACCGAACTCGCCAAAGGCCTGCCGTACGTGCTCGACGTGATACGCAGCGGGACCGAAAGGGCACGGAGCCATACCGAGACCACCAAGCACGAAGTGGTCGAGGGCCTCGGTCTGTTTGTGCTGTAGTACACCCCAGCACTACTTATCCCGCACTGGCAGGGAGCGCGATTTTTTGCTATACTTTTATAGGTATTAGTTCCTGGCACTAGTGGGAGACTCGGTTTCTACGCAGCCGAGCGTTGGGTGATTCATTTTCCCTGCGAATTGATTCTTTTCCTACGCGCCTCGCCCTTCAATAAAATCAATCTGTTAGCCGCTCGCCGGATTCGTTTCCTGTGCGATCCTACAAGAGCTTGGTAAGTACTTCTCCGTTACTTGGCGTCCCCACCCCTGTTACAGCCTGTAAAATACAAAAAACCGTTAGACCCAGCCCCGACCTCGCGGACGCCCTCGACGCCGCCGCCGCCCGCGAACTCACCCGCTGCCGCCTTAATTCAGCCCGCGACATCGCGCATATCCGGCGCGCCGCTCCAAGCCGCGTCGCATGCCGTCATGCACGCGCAAACCGGCCTGCCGATTGACACCGCCATATGGCTCGCCGCTCAGGAAGCCCGTCCGCTCGATCGCACACAGCGCCAGCGTCGAAACGAGGCCATCATGCGCATGAAGGCTCAGGGGCTCTCAAACGCGCAAATTGGCGAGAGGATCAACATGCACGCGAAATCAGTTGCGCAGCCAACCTGCTGGTCGCCATTCTCGACTATCTGAGCAGCGATTGAGAAAGGGCCGGGAGAATTAATCCCGGCCCTGTCCACATTCTGCCCTGGCGCCGCCTCAGCGCCGCTTGCGCCGCCGCGTGGGTTTGCGCTTGGGCGCGGCCTTCGCCTTGCAGGCGTGCTGGAGGCCGTGGACGCCTCGCCCGCCACCTGGTGCATGCTTGTCGATGCCGAGCCAGGGCGGCCCGCCCGAGCTCTATGAACGGCTCGACCAGGCCAGGCAGATGACGGAAGAGCATCTTGCGGCCGGACTTGAAAAGGAAGGCTTCGAGGCGTCGCGCCTCGCGAACCCGGACAAGGAACTGGCGGTACGGATGCTGCTCGCCGTCTCGGAGCAGTTCGTGCATCTGCGGCTCACCGATCCTCGGACCTACACGACCGAACGTCTCGTCGCACAGGCCGAATGGCTTTTCAGGGCGATGTTTCCACGCTGAGCGTTCGGTGGCAGATCAGACTTCGCCGTTGGCGGTGTCCTGCAGCAGCCGGATATTCTTCACGACGATTTCGCGCGGTCCGGGAACGCCCAGGATACCCGCGCGCTTGAAATCGCTGATCGTCCGGCAGACCGTTTCGATCGTCAGTCCGAGATAATCGGCGATGTCCTGGCGTCCCATGTGGAGGTCGAGCATGACGCCATCCCTGCGGTCCCGGCCGCGCCGGTCGAGCATCATCAGCAGGAACGAGGCGATGCGTTCCTTCACCGTCTGGCGGCCGAGCATCAGGAGGTGGTTCTGGGCGAGCGACAGCTCGCCGCAAAGCAGTGCCACGAGATGCGAGCGGAACTCGGCCGAGCTCCGGTCGAGATCGGCGAGGCAGCTATGCGAGAACCGCACGACCGTAGTGTCGATCATCGCTTCGGCGGTCAGCGCATACTCCTTGCCCTGACAGGCAAGCCCGAAATATTCACCAGGGAAGCAGAAGCCAGCGATCTGCCGGCGGCCATCGGCGAAGAGCTTGCACAGGCGCACCGATCCATCGATCACCTTGTAGAAGGAGCGCGCCGATTCACCGTCGGAGAAAATGGCCTGGTTTCTTTCGAACTCGAGCATCGAGCCCGCCGTGGGGAAGCCGGACACCCTGCCCTCATCCCGATTTTCCACTTCACCGGAAAATCCGTTCGTCCCGAGAAACGCGACGAGTCCACCCATATCCGGTACACGGCCGGACGCTGCGGGAGTGAAGACTTTCGTGCCGATGGACATGAGTGACCCCTTCATGTGAGCTGACCGAAAAGACGCCGGTTCGACTGAACGATGAAACGATGCCATGCGGGACTGCGCGCGAGTATTCAGGAATAACCCGTAGAGACCCTGTTTCGTCGCAGATGAATGCAACGGTTCGGTGTCAGTCGCCCGACGAAATGGCGAGCGCGCGCGCGATTTCACGCGAGAGATCGCTCTCTTCCGCAGGCTTCTCCATGAGCACGAGCGCGCCGGCACGCTCCACACGCTCACGCAGGGAGGTGCTCGACCGGCCGGTCAGAACGATGGTGGGAATGGGAATGCCCGACGCCTGCAAATGTTCGAGGAGATCGGCCCCGCTCATGCCCGGCATGTGGAGATCCAGGAGAAGACAGCAATTCCTGCCCTGCAGATGGCCCGCGGGCTTCTCGGCATCGATGAAGGCCTGGGCATCCGCATAGTCGCGGACCGTCATGCCGAAGGATTCGAGAAGAAACCGCACGGACTCACGCACGGCGTCATCATCGTCAACGACGTAGATGGTTGGCGAACTTGATGGCGACAGCTGCATTAGACAAAAACCCTTGCGGCCGGGTTGCGCCGCAGACGGAAGATAGCAACAGCCCCTTCGCCGATATATCCGTAGTTTTACGGGGTCGACCTAACCTATTTTTTCTCCGCGGGAGCGACGCCGGCCGCGAGCGCGATCCGCACGACCTCGGGCAGGCTGCGGACGTTCAGTTTCTCCATCAGATGGGCCCGGTGGACCTCGACCGTCCTGGGCGAGATATCGAGTTCGTAGGCGATGACCTTGTTCGGGTGACCGGCGACGAGGTGCTCGAGGACCTGCCGCTCCCGCGATGTCAGGCTCTCCACCAGCGCGGCGGCTTCCTGCGCGGGCTGATCCGCCGGACGGGCCCGCGATATCTCCAGGGCCCGCTCGACGGCGGCCAGCAGGTCGTCGGCGTCGAACGGCTTCTCGATGAAATCGACGGCGCCCTCCTTCATGGCCCGGACGGCGAGCGGCACGTCGCCATGTCCGGTCATGGCGATGAGCGGCAGGCGGGCGCGGCGGCGCACCAGCTCCTGTTGCAGTTCGAGGCCGTCCATTTCCGGCATACGGATATCGGCGACGACGCATCCCGCCAGATCCGCCGAATAGTGCCCAAGGAAGGCGACGGCAGAGGCGAAGGCCGCAACGCCGAAGCCTGCGGCTTCCAGCAAGGCGCAGAGCGACCCCCGAACGGCTTCGTCGTCGTCTATGACGAAAACCTTTTCTGTGGAGTTCATTGGCTTGAGAGCGATTGCGGGGGCAGCGAAAAGTGGAACTCCGTGCCGCCGCCGGGGGCGGGCTCCATCCACAGGCGGCCACCATGCGCTTCAATGATGGAGCGGCATATGGAGAGGCCTATACCCATTCCGCTCTCCTTGGTTGTCACGAAAGCCTCGAACAGACGCCGGATCACTTCATCGGGCATGCCGGGTCCGGTGTCGAGGAAACTTGCCTGGACATGCCCTTCCCCGTTCATTCGCGTCACAACCGTCAGTCTACGGATCGATACCTCTTCCATGGCTTCGATGGCATTGCGAACGAGATTGAGAACGACCTGCTGAATCTGAATCCTGTCGACGAATACGTCCGGAAGTCCCGTCGCGAGCGACTTCTCCACCTTGACGTCGAGCACCGAGGCACCGACAAGCGCAAGTTCGATTGCTTCCCCGATCACCCGGTTCAGGGATTCGACCGTCCGGCTGGTCTCCCGTTTTTCGGTGAATTCGCGGAGCCGCTTGATGATCTGCCCAGCCCTGCTCGTCTGTTCGAGGGCCTTTTCCATCATCTCCCGCGCGCGGACGACAGACGCGTCCTCCACAGCGCCCACCGTTCGCTGCGCGGCGCGCAGATAGTTCATGATGGCGGCGAGAGGCTGGTTCAGCTCATGCGCAAGCGCGGACGACATGTGTCCCATCTCGTTGAGGCGCGACACATGCGTCAGCTCCGATTGCAGCTCCTGAAGCTTGCGGGACACGGATTGACGCTCGCTGATGTCGTGAACGATGCCAACAAAAAGGGACAGGCCGCCGAACATGCCTTCGCCGACCGAAAGATAAATGGGAAAGACGGATCCGTCCTTCCGCTGCGCCATGACTTCACGGCCGATGCCGATGATCTTGCGCTCGCCGGTCGTGCGGTAGTTTTTCAGATAGCCGTCATGTTCCTGCCGATAAGGCGCAGGCATGAGCATGCTGACATTGCGGCCCAGAACCTCTGCTGGCCCGTATCCGAAAAGCCGCTCGCATGCCTCGTTGTAGAGCCGTACCGTTCCGGCTTCGTCAATTACCAGAATGCCGTCAACGGCTGTCGAGACGAGCAGCCGGAAAAGCGCCGCGTTCTCCGTTTCCCCGAACGGCAGGTTCAGGTGCTTATCCATCCCCATCCCAAATTGGTCATTTCGAGAAGGAAAATAACACTCGGGAGGGTGTGGATACAAGGCACGGTGTCGGCCAACGCGATCCCGATACGGGACGTGCAACCGACCGCAAAGCCGATGCGACGGAAATTCAGAGATTGCGGCTTTCAAATTTTTCGCAACTTTCACCAAACGCGGCGAGACCCTCCTCCAGGTAGTCGGCGAGCAAGGGCAACTGAAGCAGATACTCCGCGGTTCGCTCGTTGTGCGCGGCTTCCGCCTCCGACAAAGCCTCCTCCCATTCGCCGAGCGTGTAGGTGGCGCGGCCGAGCCAGCAAAGAGCCACGAGTTCGATCTGTTCGTCGGTATCGAGGCTTCTTATGAACTCAAGCAATTCCTGCCTCGTCGGATCGTCGGCGAAGTCCTCGAGCACGTCCGCCATCCGGTCATCCGACGGATTGGACCCGGGAGACGGATCGCTGACTTGTTCCTTGGCGTCGAAGGCCCTCGCCTTCACGACGATGTGGCAGACCTTCTCCGGATTGATCGTGAGCATTTCGGTCTCTCCACCGCATGCGGCACGTTTCCGAAGAAACGCACAGCGTCACGAGCCGGCGTCGATGTCGTCGCCTTCCATCAGAAGAACGCCGGCGACCAGAAGCGGGCAGATGACGAGGAAAACAAGCGCAGGAAGCACTGCTGCTTCATGGCCATACAAGGGCAACAGCATCGCGCCGCCGGCGATGCCTATGGCAACCCAGAGCGGCACGAGAAAAGGCGCATGGGGTTCCCGCGCCTTCGGTTCGGCCTCGGGCATCGCCCGGACCGGAGAGGGCCAGATGGCGGCGACGATTGAAACGGGAAGACGTGCCGCTGCGATCCGCATGTTCATGACGTTCCTCCTCTGCATGAAGGCGCTCATGCCTCCAGATGCCGATGAGAATGCGGCATGCGGCAACCTGGCTCCTTGATCTCAGTCATATCCGGAATTTTTGTCTGCCGCGATCCGGCACCCGTGCGCGCAAGGTCGACAAGCGCCGGGCGAGCCCCTACCTTTCCGCCAGCGACATTCCATAAGCAAACGAGTTTTCGCCATGGGCTTGAAGGCCGCCATTCTCCCCGTCACACCGTTCCAGCAGAACTGCACGCTTCTGTGGAACGACGAGAACATGCGCGGCGCCGTGAGCGATCCGGGCGGCGACCTCGAACGGATCAAGCAGGCCGCAGCCGAGATCGGCGTGACGATCGAGAAGGTTCTGCTGACGCATGGCCATCTCGACCACGCCGCGGCGGCCGGGGATCTCGCCCGCGACCTCGGCGTGCCGATCGAAGGACCGCATGAGGACGACCTCTTTCTGATCGAGACCCTGCCGGAACAGGCCGCGAAATACGGCTTTCCGCCGGTGGGCGCCTTCCGGCCCGACCGCTGGCTCAAGGATGGCGACAAGGTGGAGTTCGCAGGGCTGACGCTGGACGTGCGTCATTGCCCCGGCCACACGCCGGGGCATGTCGTCTTCTTCCATGAACCGTCGCGGCTCGCCATTGTCGGCGACGTTCTCTTTCAGGGCTCCATCGGAAGGACGGACTTTCCGAGGGGCGATCACGGCGCCCTCGTCAGCTCGATCCGGGAGCGGCTCTGGCCGCTCGGCGACGACGTCACATTCGTTCCCGGCCATGGTCCGCTGTCGACCTTCGGCGTGGAGCGGCGGACCAATCCCTTCGTCGCGGACGAGAATTTCGCGTGAGAACTTCGCGGGGAGGTTTACCCCGCGGAAAGCTATCGTTGGCCCCATGAAATCCATGGACATTCGGGACGCAATCGGTTTCCTTAGCGGCACTGACAAATAATCAATAAACCTGCCGCGACGGGCGAGACAGACCCGCCGAAAGGCATGGGTGATCGTATCCGAGGGAGACTTCGAGTGAACCAACGCCGCGTGACACGTCTTCAGATCGGCGCCTTCGGGCTCCCTTCGATTCCGATATCGGCGCTGGGCCTTCCGATCGTCGTCTATCTGCCACCCTTCTATTCGCACGACATGGGATTGAGCCTCTCCGTCGTTGGCACGGTGTTCATGCTGGCGCGGTTCTGGGACGTGTTTACGGACCCGGTTCTCGGCATGGTGTCCGACCGGTTTCCGAGCCGTTGGGGACGGCGGCGTCACTGGATCGTGCTCTCGGCCCCAATCCTCATCGGCTCCGCCTATATGCTGTTCATGCCGAGTCCGCCTGTGACGTGGATGTATCTCGCGGGGTGGATGTTCATTCTCTATATCGGCTGGACGCTCATCACCATTTCGCACATGTCGTGGGGTGCGGAGCTCTCCGAAGACTATGACGAACGCTCCACCATCCAGGGAATGCGCGAATTCCTGCTCATCTTCGGCATGTTCACGGTGCTGGCGCTGCCCGCGATCATCGAACAGGTGTCGGACGCAGCGGCAGCAGGCCCCGCGAAGATCGCCGCGATGGGCTGGTTCATTATCATCCTGCTGCCGATCACCATCGGTCTCGCTGTCTGGTTGACGCCGGAATTTCCGAGTAAGGCGCACCAGCAAATTCCGTGGAAGCGGGCATGGGCGATCATCGCGAAGAACCGGCTTCTGCAGCGCGTGCTGGCGGCCGATCTTCTCGTGAACATCGCGCCGGCGATCACCGGGTCGCTCTACATCTTCTTCGCCTCCTATGTGATGGAGTTGCCGAAATCGGCGAGCCTTCTTCTTCTCGTCTATTTCATCGCCGGGTTCGTCGGCATTCCGGGCTGGATCCGGCTGAGCCACATGGCGGGCAAGCACAAGACGCTTGCCATCGCGATGGTCTATGGCGCGGTCACGCTGCCTCTCGTCGTCTTCTTTCCGCGTGGCGAATTCTGGTGGCTCTTCATCGGCAACTCGCTTTACGGCGTCGCCTATGGCGCAGGCTCCTTCCTGCTCCGTTCGATCATGGCGGACGTCATCGATACGGACTATCTGGAGACCGGCCAGCGGCGCACCGGCCTCTACTATTCGCTGCTGAGCATGACGGCCAAAGTGGGCGCCGCGCTTGCCGTCGGCATCACCTACCCTCTTCTCGACCTTATCGAATTTACGCCTGGCGGCGAAAACACGCCCGAAACGCTCAACTTGTTCATGGCGATGTATGTGACACTGCCTGCGATCGTCATGCTGGCGGCGGCCATCGTGATGTGGCGCTTCCCGCTCGACCGCAAGGCGCAACTCGATCTGCGCCGGAAGATCGAGGAACGCGACGGCGTTCACGCGCCGCACAATGCGAGCGATGCCGCGGCGGCCATCGCGCAGGTGGGATCGGCCGGCGGCATTGCCGACCAGCCGGCCGATTGAGGTTCAGTTCCCTTGTCCAATGAATCCGGCCGGATCGAAGCGTTGCTCGACATCATGGCGCGCTTGCGCGATCCGGACGGGGGCTGCCCGTGGGACCTCGAACAGAATTTCGCGAGCATTGCGCCCTACACGATCGAGGAGGACTATGAGGTTGCCGATGCGATCGAACGCGGCGACATGGGCGATCTCAAGGACGAACTCGGCGATCTCCTTTTGCAGGTCGTGTTCCACGCGCAGATGGCGAAGGAGGAAGGCCGTTTCGACTTTCCGGACGTCGTGCGCGCGATCTGCGAAAAGATGACACGGCGGCATCCGCATGTTTTCGGCGACGAGGAACAACGCAGCGCGGGCGCCGTCAAAGGACGCTGGGAAGAGATCAAGGCGGAAGAGAAAGCGGAAAAGGGCAAGACGCCGACAAGCATTCTCGACGATGTGCCACTTGCCCTGCCTGCGCTTGCCCGCGCCATCAAGCTCCAGAACCGCGCCGCGCGCGTCGGCTTCGACTGGCCGGATACGACACAAGTGATCGACAAGCTCAATGAGGAAATGCTCGAGCTGTCCGCGGAGGTCGCGAAGGGCGGCGATCCCGACCGGCTCGAGGATGAGATGGGCGACCTTCTCTTCGTCTATGCCAATCTCGCACGGCACATGAAGGTCGACCCGGAGGCGGCGCTGCGCCGGGCGAATGCGAAGTTCCGCCGTCGCTTCGGCCGCATCGAGGAAAAGCTCGCGGCGGCGGGAAAGCGTCCCGAAGACTCTTCGCTGGAAGAAATGGATGCGCTGTGGAACGAGGCGAAGGCGGAAGAACGCGAGAGCTAGACGCGCCGCCCGGCACGTATCCGTTCCGCCGTTCTCTGCCAGCTCTCCTCGTCGCGAGCGACGAGATGCGGACCCATGAGCGTTCGCGGCGCGTAGTCCTGCCCTGTCTCGATGTTTCGCACGACGCCGCCCGCTTCGCGCAGGATCAACGAGCCCGGCGCGTGGTCCCAGGGCAGCATCCGGTGATAGGTGATGAAGTCATGCCGCCCCCGCGCGACATTGGTGTAATCCCAGGCGGAACAGAGAAGCGATGTCGTGGCGCCAACCCGCGCTGCATGGGCTTCGATACCGGCTTTCCAGTCATCGGGCATGAAGCGGACATAGAAGCTCGCCGTCTGCCCTGCGGGGTGGTCGGGCGCTGTACCTGCATCGAGACGCATGCGGCCAGAAGCGTCGTGCCAGAAGGCCCCTCCCCCGCGCTCGCTCACGGCAAGCGCATCGACCACCGGCAGGTAGATCCATGCGCGGACGGTCTCGCCGCGTTCGATGAGGGAGACCATGAGGCCGAACGCCTCGCGGCCGGCGGCGAAGTTTGCCGTACCGTCGACGGGATCCACCGTCCAGAGAGGCGTGTCGTCATCGAGGTGAGACAGGAGTGCGGGGTCCGCCGCCGCGGCCTCTTCGCCCAGCACGCGCGAACCGCGCACCAGCTCTTCGAGCCTTGGCGCGAGCCAGAGTTCCGCTTCGCGGTCGGCGATGGTCACGAGGTCGCCACGGGATTTTTCCTCGACCTCATGTGCGGCAAGGGCGCGAAAGCGCGGCATCACGATATCGGCCGACGCTTCCTTTATCAGCGCGGCAACTTTACCGGCGAGATCGTCCATGCTCATTCGGCGGCATCATCGGCGGCCGCGTGAACGGCGGCTTCGCCAAGACGTTTCGACAGGTCGGGGAACCGCTTCTCGAAGCGGCCCGTGGCGAGGGGCGAAAGACCGAGATCGAGATGAACGATACCGTCGTCGCCGTCCACGCGGCACCGGACGTGTGCGTTCGCATGCAGCCAGGCGATCGCCTCGCCCTCATCCGACGGCACATCGAAGTGAACGTGACGCTCTTCATCGACGATGAGGCTGTCGA
>JAGUWA010000242.1 GCA_020062605.1 Parvibaculum sp.
CTGTGTTCCCATCATCGCTCTGCCCTCCGATCAGCACAGCACGATGGAATCACGCTCCAGAAGCCGGTTCAACCGCCGACTTAATCAACACAATCGGCGTGGACCTGACCTTCCGCATTCGCGACGACATTCCCTGGCTCATCGCCGATCCTCGCCTCTTCAATCAGGTGGCGATCAATCTGACCTCAAACGCCCTCAAATTTACGCCCGAGAACGGCAGTGTCCGGGTCGAGCTCGGCGTCGACGCCGCAGGCGACCTCGTGCTGAGCGTGAAGGACACGGGCATCGGTATCAAAGCCTCGGACACCAAGCGCATCTTCGAGCCTTTCGTGCAGGTCGAAGATGCCATGTCACGAACGCAGCAGGGCACAGGCCTCGGACTTCCGCTGGTTCGCAAGATCATGAGCCTGCATGGCGGAACGGTAGAACTCGAGAGTGCGGTTGGCGAAGGCACGACCGTGAGCGCGACGTTCCCGAAAAGCCGGTTCGTCGCGCCCCAGGCCGATGAGATGCAATGGCAGGCAAGCTGACGGTTTACCGTCAGGCCGGCTTGTCCGCTACCATCAGATAAATGCACTTCGTTGAGTCGACCTCAATCGTGACGTTGGCGACATCGAGCCCTTCGAGGAGCGCGAGCATGTCAGCCTCAGTGCGATAGATCAGGCTCCAGTCCGTCACGAACTCAAGCGGCCATTCGCAGCTTTCCCGTCCCTTGCGGACGTTGGCGAGAATGAGCTTGCCGCCAGGTTTCACCTGCTCGTAGAGGTCGCGTGTCAGCGCCCGGGCGCGGCGAGCCGAGAGGTAATCATAGAGTCCCAGGCTGTAGATCACGTCCTGCGGCGGCAAGGTGCGGAAAAGCGCGCCCGCCTTAAGCAATTGCGCGAACGATGCCTGAAGGCATTGAACTTTTGCACGCCCCGCATGCCGCACGACTTCCGGATAGGCATGCTCGTAGGCATGGGTGAGCGCCCGCTCGTCCTGGTCGATCAGCGTGAAGTTCACCGGCCGCGGCAGCTTGTCGGTCCGCAGATAGTCGTAGACCTCGTAAGCGGAGCCGCAGCCCAGATTGGCGATGTTGAGCAGAGTATCCCCCGGCTCCTCCGCGATGCGGGCTGCAATGAGCTTCTGCGTCATGCGAAGGCGCGTGCCGACACAGGCGCCGGTCTCAATGCCGATGCGGTGGAGGAGCTTTTCGTACGGCGTGTTACCGACGCGCTGCCACTCGTAAACGTAATTCATGATCTGGTAGTCGCCGGGATAGCCGAGCGGCTTTTCGTAACACCGCTTCATCACGGCGCCGGGCATGAAATCGGGTGTGAGGACGCGCTCGGCGTATCGCTTGTGGCGCGCGAGGACGGCGGGATCGTGCCAGACCGGCTCAAGCACGTCGTTGCCCCGATACCAAAGCTCCTGCCACTGCGGAACCATGCGATCCTCGCAGGCAATCAGCGCTTCAAGAAGAAGCTTTTCGCGTTCTTCACCCGTCGCCTTGAGGCGCGTCTCAAAGTTGCCGAGCACATCCTTGTAGGAGCGGAACAGATTGAGGATTTCGCTGCAAAGCTGCTGGAACTCCGGCAGGATGCCTTCTGAAGTTGCAAAGAGCGGGTCGGCCAGCGCCTGCGAGAGGACGAGATTGTCGTGCTCGCTGATGATGCCTGGAATGTCGAGATAGCCCGAGGTGAACTCCAGGCCCACCACCGTTCTGAGCCCCTGCGGCTCCACCCGGCGCACGCGGCCGGCTCCACCGAACAGGCGCGCCTCCCCAACCCGGAACTCGAAAGGCATTTCGGAACCGATACGTTCGTCCCAGCCATCAGCGTGCGAACTCTGGATCGCGATGCCGGTCATGCTGATATCTCTCAGCAGCGCACGCTCGTTCTCAATCAATACCGCCGGAACGGCTTCCCGGAACAGTTGCTCTGGCCGGAACCGCTCTGCCCGGTAGAACATCCGGCGACCCTCGGCACCTGTCAGTTGTTCATATGTACGTATCACTGGCCCCACCTGTCTCAAAAACGGACAACACTAAGGAATCACAGGGTTCCCGCTGTTACAAACACTAACAAATGTTTAAAGCGAGAAATTGTGGTTCCACAATGACCGTTTTAGGCAACAGTCGTGCCAGAGCGTTTGGCACGGGAGTTCTCCATAATTCTCATCACCGGGGGCAGCATCAACCAGTCGATGAAGAGATTGGACAAGATGACGAGTGCGGTCATCGCGCCAAGAGAACGGTTCACCTCGAAGCCGGAGAAAGCGAGGGTTCCGAAGCCGACCGTGAGCGAGACGGTGATGACGAGCATGGCAACCCCGACCACCGCGAAGACATGGTTAATGGCACCCTCGGGATCCAGACCGCGCGCCCTCGCCTGCTGGTACATCAGAAGAAAGTAGATCGTGTCGTCCACGACGAGGCCGATGGTCATGGCGGTGACGACGGAGGCTGCGAGGCCTATATCCTGATAGAGGAGCCCCCACAGACCGAAGCCCACGAGAGACGGCAACATGTTGAGCAGGATGCTGAGCGCGCCATAGACGGCACTGCGCAACGCGATCCCCACCACCACGGCGATGACGAGTACGGACACGAGGGTCGCAAGCATCATCGAGCGGATATTGACGCCCGACAGGTTGGCAAAGAGCACGTTGATGCCCGTCGCCTGCGTCTGCATTTCTGGCGGCACGTTCCCCGCAAGCCACGCCGTCGCCCTTTCGTCCAGATCGCGGATCTGGCTCGATGACATCTTCCGCAGTATGGCTGTTACGCGGCTCGAAGAACGGCTGACATTGATCCGGTCGTTCAGCGAGACGCCGTAGGGGAGCGACATCTCGTAGAGGAGAAAATACTGCGCGATGGTCTCCCGATCGTCGGGCATCGGCTCCTCATCCACCCTTCCGGCGTTCATCGCATCGTGGACCCGCCGCGTAATCTCGGGGATGGCGATGACGCTGACGACTCCCTCCTGCTCGCGTAGCCAGGCTTCGAAAGCAGCGAGCCGTTCCTGATATTCAGGCTTGAAGACGCCTCCATCCTCGCCGGACCCGATGTCGAACTCGATGATGTTGAGGCCGGTCAGATGCTCCTCGGCAAAGTCCGAATCCTGGCGATAGTCGAAGCGCCAGTCGAAATACCGCGCGAAATCGTCATCGAGGCGGATATTGCCGAGCCATATCGCGCAGGAAACCACGATCACGCTGCAGAGAAAGAAGAGCTGCCGATAGTAGCGGTTCACGAAATGGCCGAGGAGTACCATGACGCGCTCCGAGCGCTGCACGGCAGGACGGAGCGGCATCAGCGAGAGCAAAGCCGGCAGCCACGTGAAGGTGAAGACGTAGGCAAGGCAGATGCCGACCACCACGACATTACCCTGCTGGCGAAGCGGCGGCGCGTCGGCGAGGTTCATCGCCAGGAAGCCGATCATCGTCGTCGCGTTGGTGAGCGTCACCGGCCACAGATTCATGGACACAGCCTCGGCGATCGCGTCGTAGCGCGTGAGCCCGCGTCCGAGAGCCCCCATGGCGGTCGTCACGATGCGAACGGCGGCGGCCATGTTCACCGTCATGATGATGATGGGACAAGCAACCGTCGCGGTATTGATCTCATAGCCATACCAGCCGGCCAGGCCCATGGCGGCGGCGCTCGACAGGCCGAGCAACGAAAGAATCGCGACGCTGGGCAGAACCGCGCGCACAAAGACGAACATGACCAGCGAGGTGATGATGAGGCTGACCGGGATCAACACTTTGATGTCATTCAAGGCGGCTTCGGAGAAGGTCGCCATCAGCATCACGTTGCCGGTGAGCTTGACCTCGATTCCCGGATGGTTCGCCTCGAACTCCGCCACGAGCGCGCGCGAGGCCGCCACGATTTCCTGCACTTCAATCGAGGCTTCCGCAGGCAGGTTGAAGTTGACGAGAACGCCGGCGGTGCGCGCATCGGCAGAAAGGAGGCGGTTCCGTATGAGAGAGTCGTCGAGGGCTATTCGCTCGATGGCTCTTGCCTCCTCGACCGTGACATTCGCGGGGTCGGGAACAAGGTCGGCGACGGAGAAACTGTCGGTATCCGCTGAAACATGCGGAAAATTGGTCAGTGCATCCACACGCGTCGAATGCGGCAGTTGCCAGGCCTGCGTGACGAGATCGCCAAGGGCCGCCAGCACCTCAGGTTCGGTGACCTTGCGGCCACCCGCCCAGAGCACCATCAGGACATCGTTGTTCTGTCCGTATTTCGCGTCGAAAGCGCGCAGTTTCGCGAGATCCGCGCCTTCGGGATTGAAGAAGACGCGCGTGTCGTAGGACAGGGTGTATTGGAATACCCCCGCCACCGAAACCGCGAAAATCGCCAGACAAAGAGCGATGGTCAGGCGCGGAAAACGCAAGACCGGATTTCTCAACTTCTGCATGGAATAGCGGCGCCTGCCCCCCTGATCGATCCAGCGCGGACATAAATTGGGGGATTCCCGTGCGAAAGAAAAGCGCCGATTTACCTTTGTTAACGGCGAGCCACCTTTGGGGAAACAATGATTTAACGCTGCTTATGGCATTAAGGATGACGGGGTCGTACGCGGTTCAGTACCAGGCGCACGCTCCCGGGGGAAAGACCGGCCAAAAGGCTTCCGAAAGCGGGATGGCCGCACTGAGGACCCATAGGTACGAGCATGAGCAATTCGGCGCTCGTCAATCTGGCAACGGTCGGCAGCGATGAGCTGCAGGCGATGCCGATATCCGCCTTCACGGCCGGCCTCGAGCAGATGTCGGCCGAGGGGATTGTTCGGTTCCGAAAGCTCCGCAAACTGAGTGGGCCTCAGCGCAACGCGCTCGAGAAATTCCTGGTCGAGCACCCCGACAAACGCCCTGGAGGCGCCGGCGGAACCGAGCACGGCCCGGCGGTCAAAACCGCCGGTGGAGAAAGCGACAAAAACAAGAAAAAGCCCAGAGAGGCCGGCATTGGCTGGGAAATCCTGCTTCGCGTCATCGCCTGGTGGGAGGGCATGGAAACCGACGACGTCGCCCGCGCGAAGGGCATCAAGCGCAAGCGGAAAAAGAAGAAGGCGCCGCAGGCCGCAGCCGCGAAGACGGCCGCCCTACCCGTTGAAAAGCCCGAGCCGCCGAAGTCGCTGAGCCGTCTGGAAATCATTCAACAACTCTGGGGACCGGGCTTCAGCCTGCCCGGTGGCGCGAACTTCGCTCTGTTCGTGGCGGAACGCGCCAACCTCAAGAACAAGGGACGCTTCCTCGACCTCGCGCCGGGTCTTGGCGGCGGCATGCGCGCCGTCGTGGCAAAACACGGGCTCACGATCCTCGGCATCGAAGCCGATGCGGAAATTGCCGCCGAAGCGCAGCGCCTCTCCGCGGAACAGGGGATGGACGAAACCGCGCCGGTCCGCGCCTGCGGCCCGGAAGGACTGGAACCTGCGGACTTCGAACCGGCGGACGGTCATGCGGCGATCTTCATGCGCGAATCCATGTTCGCGGTCGACGATCGCGAGTTGATGCTCGCGGAGATAAATCGCGGACTTGCCGAGGGCGGTTCATTGATCCTGACCGACTTCGTCCTTGCGGACGGAGTTGGTACGGATACGGAAGAAGTGCCCGCGCTCGCTGCCTGGCGGATGGCCGAAGGCAGCTTCTCGGCACCATGGACCGAGGCTGAATACCGCCACGCGCTGGCGGCGCAGGATTACAAGTTGGAAAGATTCGAGGACCTGACATCAGCCTATCTGCCGCTTATTCAGTCCGGCTGGCGGCAGCTTCACGATTGCCTGCAAAAAGCCAAATTTCTGCCGGAAACGGCTACCACGTTGATGGAGGAAGGCGCCGTCTGGCTCGCTCGCAGCCAGGCGCTGGAAACAAAACAGCTTCGGCTCGTTCTCATTCATGCGACCCGCGCTTCCGCCGGGAACGAAATAGAAGCCGAAGCCGACGAAGCGGATGCCGCCTCGAAAGATGCGGAAGAAGCAGATGGGCAGATTTGAAAGGCATCGGACCGGACAAAATTCCAGTGCCGCGGAGTTCAAGATGCAACAGCGTACGCCACAGCCTACGGAAACGTACCGTCGCGTCGAGCCAATCTTTGATGCGTCTGGTTCGCTGAAACGGCACGCCATGTCGAAGATCGACGAGGCCCGTAATCATTCGACATCCGAAGGGACGAACGACGAGGATCAGCGCGGCGGTTGAGCCTCTCCTAGTCGATTTCCAGGCCGTTCATATCCGAATGAGGCTGCGCCGCAGCCGTCCGCTTCTGGTGATACCTGTAGCGGAGCACCGCGACCGGGATCGAAGCGAGATAAATCGCCCCGAGGCCCGTGAAGGCAATCCACGGAAAATTGAGAATGACGGCCGCGCTCATGCCGACGAGCAGGAGCACAGGCAGCACCATGTCCCGGCGGATGCGCAGCCCCATGCGCTTGCCCGAGAAGGTCGGGATCTGACTTACCATCAGAAATGCAATGACGAGTACGAGCGCGGCTATGAGAAGTGGCGTCTCCTTGACCCATTCAACGCCGATGAAAGAGAGATAGAGCGGCATCATGACGAGACCGGCGGCCGCGGGCGACGGCACACCCACGAAGTAATTCCCTGCCCAGACCGGCTTGTCGGGATCTTCGAGCGCCACATTGAAACGGGCGAGACGCAAGGCGCAGCAGACGGAGAATCCGAGCACGGCGATCCAGCCAAGTCCGCCGATCTCGCCCAGAGACCAGAGATAGAGGATCACGACGGGCGCAACGCCGAAATTCACAAAATCGGTAAGCGAGTCCAGTTCCGCACCGAAGCGCGTGGAGCCCCGCAACATGCGCGCGATGCGACCGTCCAATGCATCGAAGACGGACGCTATGATGATCGCGGCTACCGCTGCTTCGAAACGGCCTTCGATGGCAAAACGGATGGCAGTGAGCCCCGCACAGAGCGCAAGGACCGTAAGCGAATTCGGGACGATGGTGCGCACAGGCAGTTGCGAAAATTGCCGTGCGCGGCGCTCGCGCATGGTTTCGGTCGCCCGGAAGCCCGGACCGGGGCGCGGCTCGAAGGGTGGAATGGAGCCTGCCATCTATTTCAATCCCTTGCACTCAAAGTCCGAGCTCGTTCCCTAGAGATGGTGAGGTTCGACGGAGATCGAATCCGCCAGTACCGTTTCACCGGCTATTGCCGTCTGACCGACCGCAACGAGGGGGACGGCGCCCTGCGGCAGATAGACGTCGAGCCGACTGCCGAAACGAATAATCCCGAAGCGTTCGCCCGCCGCGAGATCGTGTCCCTCGCGGACGTCGCAAACGATGCGTCGTGCCACAAGACCGGCAATCTGCACGACGACGATCTGCTCACCATCCGCACGCTCGATCAGCAGCGAATTGCGCTCGTTGGCATCGCTTGCCTTGTCGAGATCGGCATTGAGGAAAAGCCCCGGCCGATAGGCCACACGCTTCACCTTGCCCGCTACGGGAGAGCGGTTCACGTGGCAGTTGAAGACGTTCATGAAGATGCTCACACGCGTGCGCGTCATGTCGCCGAGACCGAGTTCCTCCGGCGGAGAGGCTTCGGTGATCATGTTCACAACGCCATCGGCCGGACTGATGACGAGACCTTCCCGAGACGGGGTTACGCGATCCGGATCGCGGAAAAAATAGACACACCAGAGCGTCAGGATGACGCCAATCCATCCGAGCGGATTCCAGATCAGGAAGAGCACGACGGTGACCGCGGCGAAAATGAGCACCCAGCGGTGTCCTTCGCGATGTATGGGCGTCAGTATCGACGTAATGCTGTCCATAAAACTCTTCTCGGCCTCTTGTTCCCGGCAGCGGCCGGGCTGGTGATTTCGGCGGAGTGTAACCCGGCACAAGGCCTGGGTTAAGCAAATCCGGGGTCGACCGCGGCGCGCGCCAGTCCGCGCTCTTCCGGCACCTCCCCTTCTCCGTTCGCGGCATACTGCCGCGCCTCGCCGTCGCGTTCTTCTTCTGTCTCGCGCTGACGGTTCCACATGGCAGCATAGGCACCGCCCAGCGTCAGAAGCTCTTCATGGCGGCCACGCTCCACCACTCTTCCATGGTCCAGGACCAGGATTTCATCCGCATCCACGACCGTCGAAAGGCGGTGGGCGATGACGAGCGTCGTACGGTTCTGCGATATCCGCCTCAAGGCCGTCTGGATGTCCTTCTCGGTATGCGTGTCCAGCGCCGAGGTCGCCTCGTCAAGCAGAAGGAGCGGCGGATTCTTCAGGATCGTCCGCGCAATCGCGACGCGCTGTTTCTCGCCTCCCGAAAGCTTCAGCCCTCGCTCGCCGACGCGCGTGTCGTAGCCCTGCGGCAGGCGTTCAATGAAACGTCCAATCTGAGCGAGTTCCGCCGCCTCGCGAACCTCCTCGTCCGTCGCATCGGGGCGCCCGTACCGAATGTTGTAGCGAATGGTATCGTTGAAAAGAACGGTGTCCTGCGGAACCATACCGATGGCCGCGCGCAGGCTGTCCTGGCGGACGTCGCGTATATCCTGCCCGTCAATTCGCACCGCCCCTTCCGAAATGTCATAGAAGCGGAAGAGAATGCGGGCGATCGTCGACTTGCCGGCGCCCGATGGCCCGACGATCGCGAGCGTGGCGCCGGCCGGCACGCGAAAGGAAACGCCGTCGAGAATGCGGCGGTCGCGGTCATAATAGAAACTTACGTTGTCGAAGACGATTTCGCCGCCGGAAACCTCGAGAGCTCCCGCACCCGGCTTGTCCCTGATCTCGGCGGGAACCTGCAGCAGGTCGAACATGGTCTCCATGTCGATCAATGCCTGCCTGATTTCGCGATAGACCGTACCAAGAAGATTGAGCGGCTGATAGAGCTGGATGAGATAAGCATTGATCATCACGAAAGAGCCGACCGTCAGTACACCTTCCGCAATGCCATTTGCCGCCATGAGCATGAGGGCGGTGAGCCCTCCGCTGAAAATCAGCGTCTGGCCGGTGTTCAGCAAAGAGAGTGATGTCGCCGTCTTGATGGCAGCGCGTTCATAGCCCTCCATCGAACGGTTGAAGCGCCGCGTCTCGTGCTCCTCGTTACCGAAATACTTGACCGTCTCGTAGTTCAGGAGACTGTCCACGGCCTTGGTGTTTGCTTCTGTGTCGAGGTCGTTCATCTCGCGGCGAAAGCGCGTGCGCCACTCCGTCACGGAGAAGGTGAAGACCATGTAGACGATGACCGTAACGGCCGTGACGACCGAGTACCAGATGTCGAAGGCATAGGCGAGAATGACGCAGACGAGCGCGAGTTCGATGATCGTCGGCACGATGTTGAAGAGCGAGAAACGCAGCAGAAAATCGATTCCCTTTGTGCCGCGTTCGATCACGCGCGAGAGGCCGCCCGTGCGCCGCTCCAGATGAAATCGCAGAGACAATGCATGAAGATGACGGAAGGTCTCGACCGCGAGTTCGCGCACCGCATTCTGGCCGACTTTCGCGAAAATCGCGTCGCGAAGTTGCGCCAGCGCGATCATCATGATGCGGCCGACACCATAACTCACGATCAGCATGACGGGCACGACGATGGCAGCCTCGGCCACCGTTTCGGGCGACAGGGCGTCCACCGCTTCCTTGTAGAGGAAGGGGACATAGACCGTGATACCCTTCGCAGCGACGAGCGCGACCATCGCCAGGACGACGCGCAAGCGCAGGTCCGCCCTGCCCTGCGGCCAGAGGCGGGGCAGCATGTTCGCGAGCGTCCGC
>JAGUWA010000291.1 GCA_020062605.1 Parvibaculum sp.
CCCGACAAGCCGATCGAAGTGGTCGGCGAACCAAAGCGGGTCTTTTCCAACTTCATCAAGGGCTATGAGGCCTTGCCGGTAAGAATCCCGGGCTGAACCCAGACGGGTGGAAAACCTCCACCCGTCGACAAGGTCGCTGGCGGCGCGGCGAGTGGCCCACCGTCATTTTTTTCCGAATGAGGCCACCCGTTCGCGTGCGTCGAAACAGGCGCCGGGGCTGTGCGCGAGTTCGTAGGCCAGCCCTGCCTGGCCGGTCATGCCGTCGGTCGCGCCCAGCAGGCCTTTGTTGACCTGATTGCTGTAGGTCGAATTGGCGGCGATACGCTGAGCAAGGTCGTTTGTCGTCTGTTCCAGTTCGGCATCGTCGACACAAATGTCGACCAATCCCATGCGCTCCGCCGCCTCCGCCGCGAAAATATCGGAGGTAAACATCATCTGCTTGGCCTTCGACAGCCCGATGCGACGCGGCAGTCTTTGCGTCATGCCCCAGAGCGGGCTCAGCCCCCACTTGCTATGCGTGTCGCCGAACTTGGCGGAGCGCGCGGCGATGATGATGTCGGCCGCGAGCGCAAGTTCGAGTCCGCCGGTGTAGCAATGTCCGCGGACGCAGGCGACGACCGGTTGCGGCAGTTCGGCCAGCGCCTGAATGGTCTTCGCCTGGAAATGCGGCTCCGGCGGGCGTTCGCCCTTCTGGATGTCCTTCAGATCGTGGCCGGCTGAAAAAGCCTTGCCCGCGCCCGTGATGATGACGCATGCCACCTCGTGAACCTGTCCACGAAGCGCATCCACATGCCTGCGCAATTCCTCGAACAGCGGGACATTGAGCGCGTTCAAGGTTTCCGGACGGTTGAGCGTCAGCGTACAAATACGCCCGCTGTCCTTGCGAAGAACCAGATTCGACATCGGCTTTCTCCCTTCCTCTTCTCGATCTTAATTTGTCTGGCTTGTCTTCATCTGTCGAAGACGTACAGGCGTGAATGAATACGTCCGGGCTGGGGCTACGATGCGCTCGCGGCAGGTACCATTCGCGTCAGAAAATCCAGAACGGCGCTTGTAAATATGTCGTTCTTGTCGCCCGCTACCATATGGCCCGCATTTGCGACATCGATAAACTCGGAATGAGGAACGATCTCGGCGAATTGCCGCGCCGCTTCGACCGTCACGAGGTCGCTGTCGCGGCCGCGGACAAGGAGCGTCGGTATTTTCAGGGAACGTGCCGCCATTTGGAGGCGTTCGGGTTCGCGGCTGCCTTGCGGCTTTTGCGTGCCGGTGACGAAACGCGGATCCCAATGCCAGTAGTAGCGGCCGTTTTCCCTGAGGCGAAGGTTCTTCGCCAGTCCGCTCAGATTTTTGGGACGAGTCCGGCCGGGCATGTAGCGCGATATCGTATCGGCTGCTTCCTCAAGCGAGGCGAAGCCCTCTTCCACATTCGACGACATGAATCCGAGGATTTTTTGAACACCCTCCATGTTCATCTGAGGGGTGATGTCGACGAGGACCAGCGCCGCAAATCCGCGCCGTCCGGCCTTTGCGTATTCTCCCTGCGCGATCATGCCCGCGATGCCGCCCAGAGATGCGCCAACCAGGACCGGAGGCACGGAGAAGCCGTCCGCGATGTCGAGGAGATCCTCCGCGAAACGCTCCATTCTGTAGTCTCCGTCCGGAGACCAGTCGCTTTCGCCGTGCCCGCGCAAATCGACGGCGAGGGTGTAGTATCCGTTTTGTCCCAACCTTTTACCGCAGGCTTGCCAAGCATGGCGTGTCTGTCCGCCGCCATGGGCGAGCATGACCGGACGCCCATGGTCGGGGCCGAATGCGTCCGCCGCGATTTTGAGATTTTGGACAAGGGTGAACAAGGTCCGGTTTTCTGACATCAAACGCCTTTTTCCAATGTTCTTCGTATGTGTATTAAGAGCCGGAATCCATTATGATAAATTGATGGGATGTTGCAAACACGGACGATGGTATTGTAGTCGGGTTCGCCCAACCGTTCCCTGATGGGGGGGCGATTGGTCTTGAAAACGAAGAATGCAGGTATCCGAATGAAAGCGAGCGTGTCCGTTTCGCGAGTTGGCCGATTTCCGAAAGGGTCCGGCAAGCGTGCCCTCACAGTTGCGAGGCAGATTGTCGACGACATTGAGCAGCAAGGTGCCGAGGTCGGAGATCGCTTGCCACCGGAACAGGAGATGCTCTTACGGTATGGCGTGGCCCGCGCGACTTTGCGGGAGGCGCTCAGGTTTCTGGAACTGCAGGGCATCATTTTTCTGCGGCCCGGCCCCGGCGGCGGGCCGGTTGTTCAGGAGCCTCGACCGAAAGATTTTGCCAGTACAATGGCGTTGCTGCTGCAGTTTCTCGGCACCACATTCCGTTCGCTGATTGAAGTGAGGCAAGCGGTCGGCCCGACCATGGCGGCGCTTGCGGCGGAGCGTGCGTCCGATGAGGATATCGACAAGCTGAATACCTCATTGGCCACTTTGAAGACGCTGTCCGTATCTTGCGACTCCTATGCGGAGGAGAACAGGCGTTTCCACGACGTGCTTGCGTGGGCGTCTGGCAATCCCTTGATCGGATTTCTGATCAGTTCGCTTCACAACATTACGAATGCGTCGGAAGTCGGCATAACTTACACCGAAGGTGAGCGTGATTATCAGATCAAGGCGTACGGACGGCTTCTCAAGGCGATTGAAGATCGCAATCCGGACCTCGCCTTCACCGAAATGTCCCGGTTCATAAGCCGATCCGACAAGTATCTGGAATCTCGTCATCCCGACATCATGTCCAAGATCGTGCGTTGGCAGGATGTGGACGACCTGAGCGTGCCGCGGGTTCCCCGACGGAAACGCTAGGCGAGTGCTAGCGATTTCGATGTCGTTTTTTGCGGCACTTGCGCCGGTCCTTGGGCGTCGCTAATTTATGATCATAAATAACGCGGCCGATGAAGTCGCCCATGGGAGGTTAGCTATGACTCTGCATAGCCGAGTATGTGATATTCTGGGAATCAAATACCCGATTTTGCTGGCCGGTATGGGCGGCGCGAGCGTTCCACGGCTTGCGGCGGCGGTATCGAATGCGGGTGGCCTCGGTGTGCTTGGTGCGGCTGCTTGTTCTCCCGATCAGCTACGCGAATGGATTCGGGAAACGCGATCGTTGACGGACAAACCATTTGGTGTAGACACCCTGCTGCCAGCCTCCGTGCGCAGGGAAGCCTACAAAGGCAAGGCGGGTCCGTCTCCGATGGATATGCTGCCTGAGTACCAAAAATTCGCGCAAGATTTTCTGAAGAAGGAAAACATACCGCCGCTGAAATCCAGGGCGCGGGAATCCGAGGAAGCTCACCGGTCGTCCAAATCGAGCGCGCCGTTGTTTTCGAAAGAATTCTTCGAAGCGCAAATGGAAGTCGTTGTTGAGGAACGGGTTCCTGTCTATGCGGCGGGTCTCGGCAATCCGGGACCCTGGCTTGATCGGCTCCACGCCAACGGCACCAAGGTGATGGCAGTCGTCGGCGCCGTAAAGCATGCCCTGCAGGTGGTCAATTCCGGCATCGATCTGATCGTTGCGCAAGGTCATGACGGGGGCGGGCATAACTCGCCCATCGGAACGATGGCGCTCATCCCGCAGGTTGTCGATGCGGTTGCGGGTCGCATTCCCGTGCTCGGCGCGGGCGGCATTTCCGACGGGCGCGGGATCGCGGCTGCAATGATGCTCGGCGCCGAAGGTGCCTGGATCGGTACGGCGTTTCTCGCGACCGACGAGGCGGGCATCGAGGACTTCCAGAAGGAAGCGATCGTCGAGTCGGGTGACGGTGACACACTTGTTTCGCGAACGGTCACCGGAAAGCCGGCCCGGATCATTCGCAACAAGTGGTCCGAGGCTTTTGTCGAGGCGGGTCTGGAGCCGTTGCCCATGCCCTTCCAGCCCATGGTTGCGATGCCGGTTCTGGCGGCGGCGGCGGCGGTAAAGCGGAAAGACATCGCTCCCGGTTTCGCAGGGCAGGGCATGGGCCTCATTCACAAGGTAAAGCCGGCTGCGGAAGTCATGGCCGATCTCGTGAAAAGCGCCGAGAGCTCGTTGAGCAGTGCAAACGCCTATCTGTAAGCCTCGGCTGCGCGCCCTGGGGATCATTTATTGAAGGTTCGGAGAAAACGAAATGACAATCGTTGCAAAACTGCCGGAGTTCAACCAGGAGATCGCAGAGGGTTTCATAAACGCCAGCAATTCAATGAAAGGGTTGCCCGAATTTCTGGGGGTCCGCATCACGCATATCGAGCCGGGCAAGCTCACTGCCGAGATGGAAGTTTCCGACCGGCTGTTGACGCCGATCGGAAACATGCATGGTGGGGTGCTGGCTGCGATGTGCGACCATGTTCTCGGCTGCGTTTGCTATCCGCATATGCGGAAAGGACAGTGGGCGGCCACGACGGAATTCAAGCTCAATCTGCTGGCGCCGGTATCGTCGGGCAAGGTGACAGCAGTGGCTGAACTGATTGCGATGACAAAATCGACTGCGGTGGTTCGTATAGATGTGACGAACGAGGGCCGCGCCTGTTGTGCGGCCCAAGGCACCGTTCTCATTCGCGATCCAAAGCCCGCTTAGGCAACGCAGCTCCCCTCCCGGCGCTGCGAGGAAGATTGCTCGGCGACCGAATATGGTTTTGATGAAGTAAATTCCGGAACGATACCCACCGTTTCGTGGCGGGGATAGGAAGGGAAGCTGTTTCCATGAGTTCGCTACAATCCGGCCAGACGCAAAAAAATGACGATGCCGAGGTATTCGATGCCCTCATTGTCGGAGCGGGATTCAATGGCATCTATCAGCTTCACCGCTTGCGGCAAGAAGGTTTCAAAGTGCGCCTGTTTGAGGCCGGTGCCGACATGGGGGGCATCTGGTACTGGAACTGCTATCCCGGCGCGCGGGTCGATTCTCATGTCCCGATTTATGAATTTTCGATCGAGGAATTATGGCGCGACTGGAACTGGACCGAGAGGTTTCCGGCTTGGGACGAGCTGCGCCGCTACTTCCACTACGTCGACAAAAAACTCGATCTCAGCCGTGACATAAGATTTGGCACGCGCGTCAGCGCGGCGGAATTCGACGAAGCGCGCGATCAATGGGTCATCCGCACGACCGATGGCGCCGTCGTGCGCGCCCGGTTCTTTATCCTTTGCACAGGTTTTGCGTCGAAACCCTATATTCCGAACTACAAGGGTCTTGAAAGCTTCGCGGGAGAATCATTTCACACGGGATTGTGGCCCCAGGAAGGCGCCAGTTTCACGGGCAAGCGGGTTGGCGTCGTGGGAACCGGAGCGAGCGGCGTTCAGGTGGTACAGGAAGCCAGCAAGGATGCGGCACATCTGACGGTGTTCCAGCGCACGCCGATCCTCGCTCTGCCGATGCAGCAGCGCAAGCTCGATGTCGAGACGCAGCAGCGGATGAAGGCCGATTATCCGGAGATATTCCGTGTACGGCGGGAGACGTTTGGCGGATTCGACATCCTGAGGGACGAAAGGTCCGCGCTGGAAGTGCCGCCGGAAGAGCGCTGCGCGCTTTATGAAAGGCTTTGGCAGAAAGGCGGCTTCCACTACTGGATTGGTGGATTTTCCGACATCCTGACGAATGAGGAAGCAAATCGTACCATGTACGATTTCTGGCGCGACAAGACCCGCGCCCGGATCAAGGATCCGGGTTTGGCCGACAAACTCGCGCCGATGGAGCCGCCACATCCCTTCGGCGTCAAGCGGCCTTCGCTGGAGCAGTGGTATTACGAAGTGTTCAATCAGGACAACGTCAGCCTGATCGATGTGCGAGAGACGCCCATCGCGGAAATAGTTCCCGAAGGCGTGCGCACGGCGGATGGTCTGGTTGAACTCGATATGCTTGTTCTGGCGACGGGATTCGACGCCGTGACCGGCGGGTTGACACAGATCGATATACGCGGGACGGGCGGTGTGACGCTCAAGGAAAGATGGACCGAAGGCGCGCGTACTTATCTCGGTTTCGCGACGTCGGGATTCCCGAACATGCTTTTTCTTTACGGTCCGCAGAGTCCTTCCGGATTCTGCAACGGCCCGACATGTGCCGAATTGCAGGGTGAGTGGGTCGTCGGTTGCCTCAAACATATGCGCGAGAATAACAAGCGGCGGATCGAGGCGACCGCTCAGGCGGAGGAAGAATGGACGCAGTTCCTGAACGCCATCGCCGACATGACGCTCTTTCCCCGGGCCGATTCCTGGTACATGGGTGCCAACGTTCCCGGGAAACCGCGGCAGCTTCTGAATTTCCCCGGCGTGCCCATGTATATGGACCGGTGCAATACCGCCGCGGCCAAGGATTATGAAGGATTCGTCCTGGATTGATGTATCTGCGGCAGCCTCGCTGCCGGTTTTTGGGGGAGCCTGCGGGACAAAAGCGTTTGACGCTGAATCGTCCATATGATTTATTATAATGAATTACACAAAAGATTGCATGCGCCATGACGGGGGGATGCCGCGTAGCTGTCGATCGGGAGGACGGAGAGATGACGACCGACACATTGACTAGAGACCCGGCTTCGACGGTCCCGCTTTCTCAGATGGATGTCAGCGATCCAAAGCTCTTTCAAAGCGACACGATCGGGAGCTACTTCACACGGCTGCGGCGGGAAGACCCCGTCCATTATTGCCCCGAGAGCGCCTATGGCCCTTACTGGTCGGTAACGAAATTCAACGACATCATGCAGGTCGAAGTGAACCACCAGACGTTCTCCTCGGAGGCTAAACTTGGTGGTATCACCCTGCAGGACATGCAAAGCGGCGAAGCGTCGCTTGAACTTGAGATGTTCATTGCGATGGATCCGCCCAAGCATGACGCTCAGCGCAAGGCAGTCAGTCCGGCTGTCGCCCCGTCCAACCTTGTTCTGCTGGAGCCCATCATCCGCGAGCGCGCGGGGCTTATTCTCGATTCGCTTCCCGTCGGCGAGGAGATCGACTGGGTTGACCGGGTTTCCATCGAGCTTACGACGATGACGCTGGCGACACTGTTCGACTTCCCCTGGGAGGAGCGGCGCAAGCTCACTCGCTGGTCGGATGTTGCGACCGCGACGCCGGAGACGGGCGTGGTTTCTTCGTTTGAGCAGCGCCGCGAGGAGCTCCTCGAATGTGCGCAATACTTCAAGGGCCTTTGGGACAAGCGGGCCAACGAGCCGCCGAAGCCCGATCTGATCTCGATGATGGTGCATTCGCCCGCGACGCGGGACATGCCGTATCTCGAATTTCTGGGTAACCTGATTCTCCTGATCGTCGGCGGTAACGACACCACGCGCAATTCCATCAGCGGCGGGGTGCTCGCCCTTAATCAGAACCCGGCCGAATACCGCAAGCTCATGGCCGATCCAGGCCTCATCCCGAAAATGATCCCCGAGATCATCCGCTGGCAGACGCCGCTGACGCATATGCGTCGGACGGCACTCATGGACGCCGAAATCGGTGGCAAGAAGATCAGAAAGGGCGACAAAGTCGTTATGTGGTACCTCTCGGGAAACCGGGACGACGAGGTAATTGACCGCCCGAACGAGTTCATTATCGACCGCCCGAATTCCCGTCACCATCTTTCCTTCGGTTTCGGCGTCCATCGCTGCATGGGGAACCGCGTGGCGGAGTTGCAGTTGCGCATCATCTGGGAAGAAATCCTGAAGCGTTTCAGCAAGGTGGAGGTCGTCGGCGCGCCCGAGAGAACGCTGTCCAACTTCATCCGCGGGTTTACCCGTCTGCCGGTGAAGCTGCGCGGGCATTAGTTCGCGACGGAGCGGCGCCCCCGATTCATCGCGAAAACGAACGCTCCACTCGCCGTTTCATCCAGCATGATCGAAAAGAGAAAAATATGCCCACAGTCATTTTCATCGAGCCGGACGGCGCTGAATATCCTATCGCGGTCAAGAGTGGCACGACTGCGAGGGACGCCGCGGTCAACAACGGTGTGCCGGGCATCGACGGCGATTGCGGGGGCGAATGCGCCTGCGCGACCTGCCATGTGCATGTCGATGCCGCGTGGATGTCCCGGGCCGGCATGGCCGAGCCGGGCGGCATGGAAGCCAACTTGCTACAATTTGCCGAAGGTTCGACGGAAAACAGCCGCCTTGCTTGCCAGATCACAATGACCGACGATCTCGACGGTCTCATGTTGAGAATACCCGACGGTCAGCACTAGTCGCAGTCGGCGTGCGGATTTCGAGGTTCCTCCCCCGATCCTCCCCTTGAAAGACGGGCGTCGACTGCCCCTTGGGTCGAGATAGATCTCCTCCGACCCAAACCTCGTCTTCGTGCTGATCCCGAAAGTCGGCAGCGTTGGGACGCTGAATCAACCGAAATCATTTGCCTTCGACGGCGCCGCTCTTCCCGGGTGTCAGCATAACAGCGCTGTCGTCATCTTTTCCGGCCTGCGAAGTTCGTTTATTTCGTGAGGGTTCGATCTTGCGGGCCATGCGTTCGATCTTGAGCGAGGAGAGGCGCTCGCCATCGCTGCACTGTCCCGGCAATTTCCAGACCGGCTCATCGAGCATGCATCCCTGTGATCGGAGAGATGCATCGGCGCATCCGGCTTTCCACGCCGCCAGATCGCCGTTACCAAGGCATCGACGACAAGCCGGGTCGTCGCCTGGTTTTCAGATCAGACCGCCACGAGGCTTCCAGAAGCGGACGCGTCAAGCCACCTTGCGTTTGCTGCTCTTTCTCAGGGCCGGTATGACGTGTCTGGCAAACGAACGCATGCTTTCGGCTGCTTCCTCGTAGCTCATGCCACCGAAAAGGAAGCAGGGATTGATGTCGAATTCGCCCAGAAGCGATTTGCGATATTCGAACTTCTCGACGATTTCCTTGGGCGTCCCCCAGGCCGTGACATCGAGGTAGGTCTTGGCCATTCCATCCTTGCCGAGCGCGCGAATGGCGTCGACGGCCTGGGCGTAGGACTCGTAGCCCTTGGCGTTCTTAAAATGCTCGCCGGCCAGTTCATAGTGATCGAGTACCGAAAGCAGATAGTTGGTCACATATTTCTGTCCCAACTCCTTCGCGCGAGCAGGATCGGTGTCGCAATAGGTGAAGTCGCATATCATGATCGGCGGTGCGTCTTCGCCATGCTGCGCCTTGTACGCAGCCTTGTATTCCTTGACGGCCTCGGCCTGAGCTTCCCACGGCTTTTGAGCAAAGATCACCATCCGCGCGCCAGCCTTCGCGCACTGAAGAACGGATTCCGGCGACATGGCGACCTGATAGATGCGCCCCTTGAAGGAGCCGCGCGGATTGGGACGGATTTCTATCCGCTTCTGCGGATAGAAGGGGCCGCTTCCTTCGATGAAGCCGGTCTCGAGAGCGTCTATAATCATCGGGCTTGCTTCATCGAAGCGTTGGCGGGCTTCGTCCATGTTCACACCCATGCCGTCATATTCCTTGCGCGCCAGACCGCGCCCCATCCCGAAGAGCGTTCGGCCTTGGCAAAGGTGATCCAGCAGGACGACCTTTTCCGCGATCCGAACGGGCACATTCCAGGGAAGGATGACAGCGCCGGTGCCCAACTTGATGCGTTTGGTGCGCGCCGCCATGTAACTCAGGAACTGGGTGTTGTCGGGACAAAACGAATAGTCCTCGAAATGATGCTCGACGGGCCACAATGCGTCAAAGCCGAGTTCTTCCGCCAAAAGCCCGAGACGGATCTCCTCGTCATAGACCTGGCCGTCGGTTACGCCAGAGTTGGCTCTGTCGAAATTCTGAAAAACCATCTGAATGCCGAACTGCATCGGAACGTCTCCCCGTGGTAATGATTTCGGTTTCTTGCTTCAACGGCCCTTATAGTTTGGCTTGCGCTTCTCCATGAATGCCTTGGGCCCCTCGCGGGCATCCTCGGTCTTGAACACGGGGGCTGCGAAGCGCGACTCCATACCCATCGCCTCGCTCTCGGGGCGTCCCAGACATTCGCGGGCGGATTTGCGAATCGCCTGAACGGCGATCGGCCCATTCGCGGCGATCTTCTCCGCGAGTTCGAATGCCGCGTCGAGCACCTGCTTCTGGGGGACGACACGATTCAGGAATCCCAGATCGTAGGCCTCCTGCGCGCTGATCAGGTCGCCGGTGAGCAGCAGTTCCATCGCCCTTGCATAAGGTATCTGGCGCGGAAGACGCACCGTTGAGCCGCCGCCCGGAAAAATCGCCCATTTGACCTCCTGCACGCCGAGCTTTGCCGTATCCGCGGCGATACGCATGTCGGTTCCTTGTGCCAGCTCCATCCCGCCTGCGACGGCAAAGCCGTTGATCGCGGCGATGACCGGCTTTGTCACATCGAATGTGCGCAACAAGCCGTTGGCCAGGATATTCGGATCATCCAGAATTTTCTGGTCCCATTCGTTTTGCGGTTTGCGTGCGCCACTTATGAGCGGGATGAGCTGCCCGAGATCCGCGCCTGAACAAAACGCCTTGTCTCCGGCGCCGGTGACGATGGCGACGCGGATATTCGCGTCATCGCGCACTTCTTTCCAATGACCGGCAAGCCGGACCAACATTTCCGGACTGAACGAGTTACGTGCTTCCGGGCGGTTGAGCGTGATCAGCGCGATATGACCCCTTTTTTCGAGCAGGGCCGGTTCCATCGTCATGTTCGCGTCTCCCTTGAATAACAGATATGTGTTTTTGATTGCATGAATGTAATTTATCTGGACTCGGATTGTGCCGCCAGCGAAGATTTATGATCAGAAATTGTCAAATTAAAAGAGTCGCGACCTTGAAACCAAATGCGACGCTGGGAGAGAGACAATGATCAAGAAACCCATATCCGCGGATTCGCACATCACCGAACCGCCGCATTGCTATGTTGATTACATTGATCCCAAATTCCGCGATCGCGCGCCGCGCATTCAGCGGATCGACAAGATTGGCGACGCTTTCATCGTCGAGGGTATGGGGTCTCCAGTTCCGATGGGGCTGGTGGCCGCCGCCGGCAAGGATCCGGCGGAGATCACGACAGACGGCGTCGCCTTCGAAGACCTGTGGAAGAGCGGCTGGGACGCCAAGTTCCGCGTTGCGGACCAGGAGAAGGACGGCGTTGCGGCCGAATTCATCTATCCGACGGTCGGAATGGTGATCTGCAACCATCCCGACTTCGACTACAAGAAAGCCTGCTTCGAGGCTTATAATCGTTGGTTGCAGGAATACTGCGCCGAGGCACCCGACCGTCTTTACGGTCTTGCGCAGGTTTCCATGCGATCGCCGGAAGATGGCGTTGCGGAAATCAGGCATGCGAAGGAGATGGGCTTCAAGGGTGTGATGATGCCCGGAAACCCCGCCGTCGAGGATTATGATTCAACTGTATACGACAAGGTCTGGGCGACCGCTGTCGAGTGCGACATGCCGCTCTCGTTCCACATCCTGACCGGCAAATCGGACAGTCTTTCAGGGCAGGTCCGGGGTCCGCGTATCAACGGCTTCCTGTCGATTATCCGTGGCTGCCAGGACGTGATGGGCACCTTCATATTCGGCGGTGTCTTCGATCGCTTCCCCGACCTAAAAGTTGTCTGCGTCGAGGCCGATGCGGGCTGGGTTCCGCACTACATGTATCGCATGGACCATGCCTACAAGCGTCATCGCTACTGGATGAAGGCGCCGCCGCTCAAGCG